>JADDPU010000590.1:0-20890 GCA_016781725.1 Rubrobacter sp.
GGCGTCGTCACGGAAATAGTGGAGTAGTTCTGTGGCCGTCTCCAAGATCAGGATCAAGCTCAAAGCCTATGACCACGAGGTCATAGACAAGACGGCGCGCTCGATAGTCGAGACGGCGGAGCGGACCGGGGCCTTTGTTTTCGGCCCCGTCCCGCTGCCGACGAAGCGCAGCAGGTACACGGTGATCCGGGGCCCGTTCAAACACAAGGACGCCCGCGAGCACTTCAAGTTGTACACGCACAAGCGCCTGATAGACATCCAGCAACCCACGCCGCGCACGGTGGACTCGCTCCAGCGTCTCGACCTGCCGGCGGGCGTGAACATAGAGATAAAGGCGACCTAGGGCTATGGCAACTGCAGTTTTCGGACGCAAGAGAGAGATGACCCAGGCCTTCCAGGACGACGGAACGCTCGTGGGCGTCACCGTGATCGAGGTCGAGCCCAACCTGATTACGGCGGTTCGCACCGCCGAGGAGGACGGCTACGAGGCAGTGCAGGTAGGCTTCGGGGCGGCGCGGTCGAACCGGGTGAAGAAGGCCCACGCCGGCACCTTCGCCAAGCTCGACGCTCCCCCGCGCCGGTACCTCAAGGAGCTGCGCGGCGTCACGGGCGAGGTCGGCGGGACCATCGGGGCCGACGTGTTCGAGGTGGGCGACAGGGTCCACGTCAGCGCGACGTCGAAGGGCAAGGGTTTCCAGGGTACCGTGAAGCGTCACGGGTTCGCCCGCGGCCCCGTGACCCACGGCTCGCACAACATCCGCCAGCCCGGTTCGGTGGGCGCCTCCGCCGACCCTGCCCGCATCTTCAAGGGCCAGCGGATGCCCGGCCAGATGGGCAACAAGACCTCGACCGTCAGGAACCTCGAGGTGGTCGCTGTGGATGCCGAGAACAACGAGCTCTGGGTGCGCGGCGGCGTGCCCGGTGGCAAGAACGCGGTCGTCAAGATCCGGAAGGCGGGTGAGTAGGATGGCCGAGGCACAGGTTTTCGACGCCCGCAGCGGCGACAGGTCCTCGTTGAACCTCGAGGGCCCGCGCTTCACTACCGAGCCGAACGAGCACGTCATCCACAGGGCCGTGGTCGCCGAGCTCGACCACAAACGGCGCTACACGGCCTCGACGAAGGGCCGCAGCGAGGTGACGGGCTCAGGGGCGAAGCTGTACCGCCAGAAGGGGACCGGCCGCGCCCGCGTAGGCGACGCCTACCCGCACAACCGGGTAGGCGGCGGCACCTGGGGCGGCCCTAAGGTAAAGCCCGCCCGCTACGGCAAGCGCATCAACCGCAAGGAGGCCCGCGCGGCCTTCGACGGGGCGCTCTCGGCGAAGGCGGCGGACGGCGAGCTCTACGTGCTCGACTCTTTGGCCTTCGAGGCGCCCTCGACCAAGCAGGCGCGGCAGTTGCTCGAGAGGATGGAGCTTACGGGGCCCGTGATGGTGGTGCTCACCGAGGACGACGCGAACGCGGCGCTCTCGTTCAGGAACCTGCCCCGGGTCACGGTCGCCACGCCGCACGAGTACGGGGTCTACGAGCTCCTGCGGGCGCGCGAGGTGGTCTTCTCGCGGGCCGCGTACCAGAGGCTCGCGGGTAGTAGCAGGGAGGAGAGGTAGATGGACCCGCACCAGATCATCATCAGGCCCGTCATCTCCGAGAAGAGCTACAACCTCATCGAGACCGATGGGCAGTACACCTTCCAGGTAGACCGGCGGGCTAACAAAAACCAGATAAAGCGGGCAGTGGAGAGCGCCTTCGACGTGAGCGTCGCCAAAGTGAACACTGTCAACGTCAAGAGCAAGCCCAAGCGCCAGGGCCTCACCAGAGGCCGGACGTCTACGTGGAAGAAGGCAGTGGTGAAGCTGGCCGAGGGCGAGCGCATAGAACTGTTCGAGGGGGTCTAGTATGCCGGCGAGACGCTACAGGCCGACGAGCGCGGGCCGCAGGAACTCCTCGGTCCTCACGCGCGACTCGGTGACGAGGGAGAAGCCGGAGAAGAAGCTGACCGCCAAGCTGCACAAGACCGGCGGGCGGAACAACCACGGCCGCATAACCACCCGCCACATCGGCGGCGGGCACAAGCGGCGCTACCGGCTCATAGACTTCAAGCGGCGCAAGGACGGGGTGCCCGCGACGGTCGCCGCCGTCGAGTACGACCCGAACCGCTCGGCCAACATCGCGCTGCTCCACTACCACGACGGCGAGAAGCGCTACATCCTGGCGCCGCGCAACCTGACGGTTGGCTCGATCGTGGAGAGCGGCCCCGACGCCGAGATAGACGTGGGCAACGCGCTCCCTTTGAACCGCATACCCGTAGGTACCGTGGTGCACGCGGTGGAGCTCGAGCCCGGTCGCGGGGCGCAGATGGCCCGCAGCGCGGGCACGAGCGCGCAGCTCACTGCCCGCGAGGGGAACCTAGTTACGCTGAGGCTCCCGAGCGGGGAGCGCCGGCGGGTCAGGGCCGAGTGTAGGGCCACCGTAGGCGTAGTCGGCAACCAGTCGCACCAGAACGTGCGCTGGGGCAAGGCCGGCCGCAAGCGGCACCTGGGTATCAGGCCGACGGTGCGCGGTACGGTGATGAACCCGGTAGACCACCCGCACGGCGGTGGCGAGGGCAAGTCGACGCCGGGTCGGGCGCCGGTCACGCCTTGGGGCAAGATCACCCAGGGCTCGCCCACCCGCAAGAAGCACAAGCGCTCGGACGCCATGATCGTGCGCCGGCGCAGGAAAGGAAGGAGGCGCTAGATGACGCGGTCCTCTAAGAAAGAGCCGTTCGTGGAGGAGCGCCTTATGGAGCGCATCCTCCGGATGAACGAGAACAACGAGAAGCGGATGCTGAAAACCTGGAGCCGGGCTAGCGTTATCTACCCCGAGTTCGTGGGCCACACCATCGCCGTTCACGACGGGCGCAAGCACGTGCCCGTCTACTGCACGGAGTCCATGGTCGGCCACAAGCTCGGCGAGTTCGCCCCTACCCGCACCTTCCGCACCCACGTCAAGAGCGACCGGACCGCGAGGCGCCGATGAAGGCGACCGCGAAGTACGTCCGCATCGCCCCGCGCAAGGCGCGCCTGGTAGCAGACGAGGTCAGGGGCAAGAGCTACCCCGAGGCGGTCTCTCTTCTGCGCTTCACCAACAAGCGGGCTGCCAAGATCATCGGCGACATAGTCCACAGTGCTGCCGCCAACGCGGAGCACAACATGGACGCCGACCCCGACGAGCTGTTCGTCAGGGAGATCCGGGTCGACGAGGGGCCGACGATCAAGCGCTACCGCGCCCGCGCGATGGGCCGGGCGACCATGATCCGCAAGCGCACCAGCCACATCCGCGTCGAGCTCGGCGCTCCCGCGGGCGTCGCGGTAGGCACGCCCGGAGACGAGGAGGAATAAATTGGGCCAGAAAGTACATCCTGAGGGCTTCCGCCTCGGCGTAAAGCGCAAGGGCGAGAAGGTGGATTTCAAGAGCAGCTGGTACTCGGATCGGGACTACGCCGAGCTCCTCGGCGAGGACTTGAAGATCCGGAACCACATCGAGAAGAAGCTCACCAGGGCCGGCATCGCCGACGTCCAGATAAGGAAGGCTGCCGAGCAGGGTGAGATCGCGGTCGACATCCACACGGCCCGCCCCGGCATCGTGATCGGCAAGGGCGGCAGCGAGGTCGACGCCTTGAGGGGCGACCTCGAGCGGCTCACCAAAAAGAAGGTGCAGGTCAACGTGCGCGAGGTATCGCGCCCCGAGCTCAACGCGAGCCTGGTCGCCGAGTCCATCGCCGAGCAGCTCGTCGGGCGCGCGGCGTTCAGGCGGACCATGAAGCGGGCCCTTACGAGCGCGATGCGCAGCGGGGCCGAGGGGGCGAGGATCCGGTGCGGCGGGCGCCTGGGCGGCATCGAGATGAGCCGCGAGGAGACCATCTCCGAGGGCAGGGTGCCGCTGCACACGCTCGACGCGGACATAGATTACGGCTTCAAGGAGGCCAAGACCCAGATGGGCCAGATCGGGGTCAAGGTCTGGATCAACCACGGCGTGCACGACGAGCAGTCAGACGCGGTTAGGCGGTAGGCGATGCTGGTACCCAAAAAGCTCAAGTACAGGAAGCCCCACAGGGGCCGCATGCGCGGGCAGGCCAAGGGCGGCACCGACGTGCAGTTCGGCGAGTACGGGCTGCAGGCGTTGGAGCCGGCCTGGATCACCAACCGCCAGATAGAGGCAGCGCGGATCGCGATGACCAGGAGGATCAAGCGCGGCGGGAAGGTCTGGATCAACATCTTCCCCCAC
Organism: Rubrobacter sp.; assembly: GCA_016781725.1. Lineage (GTDB taxonomy): Bacteria > Actinomycetota > Rubrobacteria > Rubrobacterales > Rubrobacteraceae > Rubrobacter_D. The sequence continues at coordinate 4,265 of JADDPU010000590.1, forward strand.
AAGCCGGTCACCAAGAAGCCGGCCGAGACCCGCATGGGCAGCGGCAAGGGCTCGCCCGAGTCTTACGTCGCGGTCGTAAAGCCCGGGCGGGTGATGTTCGAGATGAGCGGGGTCGACGAGACGCTGGCGCGCGAGGCCATGAACCTCGCGGCCCAGAAGCTCCCGATAAAGACCCGCTTCGTGGCGCGGGGGGGTGGTCAGCAGTGAAGGTCGCCGAAGTGCGCGAGCTGGACGTCGAGGAGCTCGAGCGGCGCCTCGCCGCTACGAGGCGCGAGCTCTTCAACCTGCGCTTCCAGCACGCCACGGGTCAGTTGGAGAACACGGGACAGCTCAAGGAGGTCCGGAAGAACATAGCCCGGATCCTGACCGTCCTGAACCAGAAACAGCAGGAGAGAGGCTAGTGGTAGAGGAAGAGAGGAACAACGCGGGCTCCGAGCCGGAGGCCACGCCCGAGACGCCGCAGGACCTCGTCGAGGCTGTGGAGGCGGGCGAGACCGTCGAGGCGGGCTTGGGCCTCGGTCCTGCCAAGGGCCCCGCGCTCGACCAGGACGAGGGCCAGGTCCAGACCGACACCGAGCGCAACCGGCGCAAGGAGCGGGTCGGCATCATCGTCTCCGACAAGGCCGAGAAGACCGTTACGGTCTCGGTCGAGGCGCTGGTGCGCCACCCCATGTACAAAAAGCGCGTGCGGCGCTCCAAGAAGTTCATGGTGCACGACGAGCGCAACGAGGCGCGCGTGGGGGACACGGTCAGGATCATAGAGACCAGGCCCCTCTCGGCGCGCAAGCGGTGGCGGCTGGCGAACATCATATCGAGGGCCGAGTAGTGATACAGCAAGAGTCGAGGCTTAGGGTCGCGGACAACTCGGGGGCGAGGAGCATCCTGACCATCCGCGTGCTCGGCGGAAGCAAGCGGCGGACCGCAGGTGTGGGGGACGTGATCGTCGCCACCGTCAAGGAGGCCACACCCGGCAGCGCGGTCAGGAAGGGTGATGTGGTGCGGGCCGTCGTGGTCAGGACCAAGAAGGAGACGCGCCGCGACGATGGGTCCTACATCCGCTTCGGGGAGAACGCCGGGGTCATCATCAACCAGGATGGGGCTCCGCGGGGGACGCGCATCTTCGGCCCCGTGGCGCGCGAGCTCAGGGAGAAGGGCTACACCAGGATCATCTCGCTAGCTCCGGAGGTGTTGTAGATGGGACTCAAGATAAAGCGCGGGGACACCGTGCAGGTGATCAGCGGCAAGGAGAAGGGCCGGCGCGGCGAGGTCAGGGAGGTTCTCCCGAAGAAGAACCGGGTAGTGATCGAGGGCATCAACGAGCGTACCCGTCACGCCAGGCCCACGCAACAGAACCAGCAGGGGCTCTACACCTTCAACGCCCCTGTGGACATATCGAACGTGATGCTGGTCGACCCGAGCAGCGGCGAGCCGACCAAGGTTGGCTACCGTTTCACGGACTCGGGGGAGAAGGTCCGGGTCGGAAAGAAGTCCGGGAAGGATATCGATGGCTAGGCTGAAGGACAGGTACAACGAGGAGATCGCCCCGGCCCTCAAGGAGAGGTTCGGCATCGAGAACCCGATGCGGATACCGCGCCTCGAGAAGGTAGTGGTCAACATGGGCGTCGGGGAGGCCATCGTGAACAGCCGGGCTCTCGACGGCGCGATGGAGGACCTCGCCAGGATCACGGGCCAGAAGGCCCAGCTCAGGCGGGCCCGCAAGTCCATCGCCGGGTTCAAGATCCGGGAGGGTATGCCGGTAGGGGCCAGGGTGACGCTGCGCGGCGAGCGCATGTGGGAGTTTCTCGACCGCCTCATCTCGGTGGCGCTCCCGCGGGTGAGGGACTTTCGGGGTGTGAGCCCTGCCTCCTTCGACGGGCGCGGTAACTACGCGTTGGGGCTTAGGGAGCAGACCATATTCCCCGAGATCTCCTACGACTCCATAGACGCGACGCGCGGCCTCGACGTCGCGGTAGTAACGACGACGGAGAGCGACGAAGAGGCGCGGGAGCTCTTGCGGCTCCTCGGGATGCCGTTCAGGCAGAGTTAAGGGGTTCTCAGGATGACGAGGAAAGCGTTGCTGGTAAAGCAGCAGAAAAAGCAGAAGTTCGCGGTCAGGGAGTACAACCGGTGCCAGCGGTGCGGCCGGGCGCAGGGGTACTACAGAAAGTTCGGGCTGTGCAGGATCTGCCTGCGGGAGCTGGCGCACGAGGGGAAGATCCCCGGCGTAACGAAAGCGAGTTGGTAAGAGATGTCGGTTAACGACCCTATAGCGGATTTCCTGACGCGCATCCGCAACGCCCACATGGCGAAGCAGGAGACCGTCGAGATACCGCACTCGAAGATGAAGGTCGAGATTGCCCGCATCCTGAAGGAGGAGGGCTACATCAGGGAGCTCTCCGAGCGCGGGAGCGGGGTCGAGAAGCGGCTCGTCTTGGAGCTGAAGTACGGTCCCGACGGGCGCCGCGGCATAACGGGCCTGAGGCGGATGAGCCGCCCCGGCCGCAGGGTGTACCGCAAGCAGTCGAACATCCCCCGCGTGCTCGACGGGCTCGGGGTGGCGATTCTCTCGACCTCGCAGGGGATCCTGACCGACCACCAGGCCAGGCGTCGCGGCGTCGGCGGCGAAGTTTTGTGCTTCGTCTACTAGGGAGGTTTTAGGAGATGTCGAGAATCGGAAGGGCACCGGTCGAGGTCCCTGGTGCCGTGAACGTTGAGCTCTCTGGCCGGAGCGTCAAGGTGACGGGTCCCAAAGGCGAGCTGACCGTGCCGGTCGGGCGCGGGGTCGAGGTCAGGCAGGAGGACGGCACCCTCGTCGTCGAGCGGGCCTCGGACTCGCCCGAGCACCGGGCGATGCACGGGCTCACGCGCTCCCTGATCCAGAACGCCGTGACCGGCGTGACCGACGGGTTCACCAAGACGCTGAACATCGCCGGCGTCGGCTACCGGGCTACGCTGCAGGGGCGGGACGTGAATTTGCAGGTAGGGTACTCGCACCCCGTGTCGATCTCGCCGCGGGACGGGGTCGAGTTCGAGGTCCCGAACGCCACCACGATAATCGTGCGCGGGATAGACAAGCAGCGGGTCGGCCAGATGGCCGCGGAGATCCGGAGGGTCCGCCCGCCCGAGCCGTACAAGGGCAAGGGCATCCGCTACAGCGACGAGCAGATCCGGCGCAAGGTCGGCAAGGCCGGATAGGAGGATTCATGGCTGTTCTTCAGAAGCGGCTTCACAGGGAGAAGCGCCGCCGGCGCGTCCGGCGCAAGGTCGCCGGCACGGCCGAGCGCCCGCGCCTCTCGGTTTACCGCTCGAACGTGCACATCTACGCCCAGCTGGTCGACGACGACGCTGGCAACACTCTGGCGGCTGCCGACTCCCGCGAGGTTGAAGGGGCCGAGGACCGCAAGGACGCGGCCCGCAAGGTGGGCGCGCTGATCGCCCGGAGGGCTGGCGAGGCCGGGATAGAGGCCGCCGTCTTCGACCGGGGCGGGAACAAGTACCACGGCCGCATCGCGGCGCTCGCCGAGGGCGCGCGTGAGGGCGGGTTGAAGCTCTAGTTCTAGGAGGAAGTATTTTGGGACGACCGAGGACAGGTCAGAGTAGGGGCCAGGGCCCATCGGGCGCGAGCAGCGGCAACCCCCGCGGAGGGGGTGGCACTACCCGCGAGCGCGACGCCCGGGGACCGCGCCCGCGCGAGCGCGGGAGGGGCGACGGCGACCTCCAGGACAGGGTAGTCGAGATCCGGCGCGTCTCGAAGGTGGTCAAGGGTGGCCGGCGCTTTAACTTCAGCGCCCTGGTCGTCGTTGGCGACGGCAACGGCCGCGTGGGGGCCGGCCTGGGTAAGGCCAACACCGTCCCCGCTGCGATAGCCAAGGGCCAGGACCGGGCCAAGCGCAACATGTTCGACGTGCCGATGCGCAACACGACGATCCCGCACGAGGTCCTGGGCAAGTTCGAGAGCTCGACGGTCCTCCTGAAGCCGGCCTCCGAGGGTACAGGGGTTATCGCGGGCGGCGGCGTCCGGGCGGTTTTGGAGCTCGCCGGCATCAAGGACGTGCTCACCAAGGCGCTCGGCTCGACGACCGCGGTTAACCTGGTCCAGTCGACCGTCGAGGGTTTGAAGAGCCTGCGCACCAAGGCCGACATCGAGCAGCTGCGAGGGGTGAAGATAACGTTATGAGCCCCCTGAAAGTTACGCAGCTCAAGAGCGTCATAGGCTCGAAGGAGGCCCACAAGCGGACTGTGCGCGCGCTCGGTCTCAAGCGCATCCGGGACTCCCGGGTACACCAGGATACGCCCCAGATCCGGGGCATGGTCCACAGCGTGCGGCACCTGGTCCGGGTCGAGGAGGTGGACTAGCTGTGAGGTTGAACGAGATATCCCCGGCCCCGGGCTCAAAGAAGGCGCGCAAGCGCGTAGGACGCGGCACGGGTAGCGGGCACGGCAAGACCAGCGGCAGGGGTAACAAGGGTGCCGGCGCCCGCTCGGGCGCGTCACCCCAGGCGGCCTACGAGGGCGGGCAGATGCCGCTGCAGCGGCGGCTGCCGCGCCTCAAGGGCGAGGCGAGGGGGCGGCACACTGTCGCCCGACCGACCGTCTACGCGGCGGTCAACCTCTCCGAGCTCGAAGGCGTGCCCGGTGATACGATAGGGCCGGACGAGCTGCGGGCCGCCGGGCTCGTCAGGAAGAAGGCCGAGCTCGTCAAGATCTTGGGCGACGGGGAGGTCGGGCGCGCCGTCACGGTAAGGGCGCACGCCTTCTCCCGCTCGGCTAAGGAGAAGATAGAGGCTGGCGGCGGAAGCGTCGAGTTACTGGAGCGCTAAGATGTTGGGTTCCCTTGCGAACGCCTGGAAAATCCCCGAGCTGCGCCAAAGGCTCTTGTTCACGGCGGCGCTGCTCGCCCTCTATAGGCTCGGGGCCTTCGTCCCGCTCCCCGGGGTACGCCCCGAGGTGCTCGGCAGCGGCCTCTCGGCCAACAACCCCGTAACGCGCCTTTTCGGGACCTTCACCGGCGGGGCCTTCAACAACTTCTCGGTCTTCTCGCTCGGGATCATGCCCTACATCACCGCGGCCATCGTGATGCAGCTGATGACGGTCGCCATCCCCCGCCTTCAGGAGCTCGCCCGCGAGGGCGAGACGGGGCAGCAGAAGATCACGCAGTACACCCGCTACTTTACGCTGGTTCTGGCCGTGGTCCAGAGCGCGGCTATGGTGTTCTACTTCCGCTCCGCGCAGGCCGGCGGGGCGCTCGCCGGGACGAGCCCTATAGATATCCTCGTCGCCATCGTCACCCTCACCACCGGCGTGATGCTGACCATGTGGCTCGGCGAGCTCATAAGCCAGCGGGGCTTGGGTAACGGCATCTCGCTCATCATTACGGCCTCGATCCTCTCGCAGGCCCCGAGGGCCATCCAGTACCTCCTCGAGGACGGCAACGTCTTGAACATGGTCATCCTCGGGTTGCTCGCCATCCTGATCATCGCGTCCATCGTGTTCGTCAACGAGGGGCAGCGCAGGATACCCATAACCTACGCCAAGCGGCAGGTAGGGCGCAGGATGAGCCAGGGCGGGACGACGTACCTGCCCCTCAAGGTCAACATGGCCGGGGTCATCCCGATCATCTTCGCCTCGTCGCTCTTGCTCTTCCCGGTGGTGCTCGCCCAGCTCGCCTCCGGGAACGACCCTGATTCGTTCCTGGGCAGGCTCGCCCAGTTCTTTAACGCGGGCGGCGCACCTTACCTGATCCTCTACGCCATGCTGGTCATAATGTTCACCTACTTCTACACGGCGGTCCAGTTCAACCCGGTCGAGCACGCCGACAACCTCAAGAAGAGCGGCGGTTACGTCCCCGGCATCCGCCCGGGCCAGCCGACGGCGATCTACCTCAACAACGTGCTCACCAGGATCACGCTCTTCGGCGCGCTCTTCCTCGCTACCGTCGCCGTCGTGCCTTACATGATCTCAGGCGCCCTGAACCTGGGGCAGCAGATCTTCCTGGGCGGCACCTCGATGCTGATCGTGGTCGGCGTCTCGCTCGATACGGTGCGCCAGCTCGAGAGCCAGCTGATGATGCGCAACTACGAAGGGTTCTTGAAGAAGCGATGAAGATAATCTTATTGGGCCCCCAGGGGGCAGGCAAGGGAACGCAGGCGCAGCGCATCGCCAGAAAGGCGGGCGCCAAGCATATCTCCACCGGGGACATAGTGCGCGCCGAGATCGGGTCGGGCTCGGAGCTCGGACGCAAGGTGCAAGAGTACAACGACCGCGGCGAGCTCGTCCCGGACGAGATCATCGTCGAGATGGCCAAGCCCTACCTGAACGACGCCGACTCCTGGATCCTCGACGGCTTCCCCCGCAACGAGGCGCAGGCGAAGGCCCTCGACGCGGCCCTCGAGCAGCTCGGGGTACGGCTCGACGCGGCGGTCGCCCTAGAAGCCCCCGACGAGGCGCTCGTAAAGAGGCTCTCGGGGAGGCGGCAGAGCGAGTCCACGGGGAACATCTACCACATCGAGTACGACCCGCCGCCCGAGGACGGGGACGACCCCGGCCCGTTCGTCCAGCGCAAGGACGACGCCGAAGGGGCGATCCGGCGGAGGCTCGAGATCTACCACGAGCAGACAGAGCCCCTCAAGGACTACTACGCCAGGCGCGGCCTCCTCGCAACCGTAGACGCCGAGCAGAGCATCCCCGAGGTCACCGACGATATCCTCGCGGCCGTGGGAGACAACGTTTGATCGTCCGCAAGAGCAGAGCCGAGCTCGAGGCGATGCGCGAGGGCGGGCGCATAACCGCATCCTGCCTGAAGATGCTAGCCGAGAACGTGCGCCCGGGCGTGACCACCGGCGAGCTCGACCGCCTCGCCGAAGACTTTATCTACGACCACGGCGGCAAGCCCGAGTTCAAGGGCTACCAGGGGTTTCCGGCCTCGATCTGCGCCTCGCCCAACGCCATGATCGTGCACGGCATCCCCGGCTCCTACCGGCTCGCGGAGGGCGACATTATCTCCCTCGACGTCGGGGTGCGCTACGAGGGCTTCGTCACCGACTCGGCGACGACGGTCCCGGTCGGGGAGGTGCCTGAGAGGGTGGTCGGGCTCTTAGAGACCACGCGGGAGTGCTTGGCTGCGGCCACCGAGCAGATGCGCTCGGGCAAGAGGCTTGGCGACGTGGGCCACGCGATACAGTCCCTGGCCGAGTCGCGCGGCTACGGGGTGGTGAGGGACCTCATCTCCCACGGGGTAGGGCGCCAGATGCACGAGGACCCCCAGATCCCAAACTACGGCCGCCCCGGCACCGGGGCGCGCCTGCTCCCCGGGATGACCTTCGCCATAGAGCCCATGATCACGCTCGGCGACTACGGCATCGTCCTCGACGAGGAGGACCACTGGTCGATCTACACCTCGGACGGCTCCCTCTCTGCCCACTTCGAGCACACCATAGCCGTCACCGAGGACGGGCCCTGGGTGTTGACCAGAAACGGCGGCCCCGGCGGGTAGCGAGAGGGATTCGCGCTGTGAGCGGCCGGCCCGACGTGGTAAGATATGCGTTTGGTTCCAGCCACTTTGTAACTGTTAGGGAAGAGGAGGTCCTTGGCCAAAGAAGACGTCATAGAGGTTGAAGGCATCATCACCGAGGCGCTGCCGAACACCCAGTTTCGGGTAGAGCTCGACAACGGGCACAACGTTCTGGCGCACATCTCGGGCAAGATGCGGATGAACTACATCCGGATCCTGCCGGGCGACCGGGTGAAGGTGGAGTTGAGCCCCTACGACTTGAGCCGGGGACGGATCACTTACAGGTTCAGGACGTGAGTAGAGTTGAGTTTTAGGAGAAGAGGGTTGTGAAGGTACGGGCTAGCGTGAAACCCATTTGCGAGAGGTGCAAGGTAATAAGGCGCCGCGGGGTGGTGCGGGTCATCTGCACGAACCCGAGGCACAAGCAGAGGCAGGGATAGCATGGCGCGAATAGCAGGGGTAGACCTGCCGAGGGAGAAGCGGGTCGAGGTAGGGTTGACCTACATCTTCGGCGTCGGCCGCTCCACGGCCAGGAAGATCTGCCGCGAGACCGACGTCGACCCTGACACCAAGGTGCGGGACCTCGCCGAGGGCGAGGTCGGCAAGATCCGGACCTACATAGACCAGAACATCGAGGTCGAGGGCGACCTGAGGCGGGAGACGAACCAGAACATCCGGCGGCTCATAGACATCGGGTCCTACAGGGGGATCAGGCACCGCAGGGGCCTCCCGGTGCGCGGGCAGCGGACGAAGACCAACGCCCGCCAGCGCAAGGGACCGAAGCCGTCCATAGGTGGGAGGAAGAAGAGGTAGATGGGTAGACAGAGGCAGCAGCGGGGGCGCACGCGGGGGGCCAGCCGTTCGCGGCGCAGGGTGCGCCGCAACGTAACCACCGGCGTGGTCCACATAAAGAGCTCCTTCAACAACACCATAGTCTCCGTGAGCGACCAGGAGGGCAACGTCATAGCCTGGGAGTCGGCCGGGTCTTTAGGGTTCAAGGGGAGCCGCAAGAGCACGCCTTTCGCCGCCCAGATGACGGCCGAGAGCGTGGCTAACAAGGCTATGGACCAGGGCATGAGGCGCGCGGACATCCAGGTCAAGGGCCACGGCTCGGGCCGGGACATGGCCGCGAGGACCTTCCAGTCCATGGGCATCGAGGTGCTCTCCATAAAGGACGTGACGGGCCAGCCGCACAACGGGTGCAGGCCGCCCAAGAGGCGCAGGGGGTAGTATGGCGCGTTACACGGGACCGAGGGGCCGGCGCGACCGGCGGGCGGGGGTGATGCTCTCGTCCATGCGGAAGAACCCGCTGGAGAAGAAGCCCTATCCGCCCGGCGAGCACGGCCGGGGCAGGCACCGCCAGACCGAGTTCGGCCTCAGGCTCATGGAGAAGCAGAAGGCCCGCTGGTACTACGGGGTCTCCGAGAAGCAGTTCAGGCGGGCCTACGATCGGGCGACCAGGATGCAGGGCGTCTCCGGCGAGAACCTCCTGAGGCTCATGGAGCTCAGGATGGACAACGTGGTCTACAGGATGGGCTTCTCGACGAGCAGGCCGCAGGCGCGCCAGCTCGTCGTGCACGGCCACTTCCAGCTCAACGGCCGCAAGCACAACGTGCCTTCGGCCATCTTGAAGCCTGGAGACGTGATCACGGTAAGGGAGAAGAGCCGGAACCTCGAGCCGATCCAGAACGCCGTCGAGAACGTGGTGGCCGTGCCGGCCTGGCTCGAGGCCGACCACGACAACTTCACGGGCAGGCTCCTGCACACGCCGGGCCGCGACGAGATCGACACGCCCGTCGAAGAGCAGCTGATCATCGAGTTCTACAGCCGGTAGCGGAACACTTTATCTAGTAGCAGGTGGTATTTTGACGATGTTGGACATTGCACCGCCCCGTTTCAGGGTGGAAGAAGAAGAGGGCCGGCGGGGTATCTTTGTAGCCGAGCCGTTGCCGCGGGGGCTCGGGCATACTCTGGGCAACTCGCTGAGGCGCGTGATGCTCTCGGGCCTCACGGGGGCCGCGGTCACCAAGATCCGTATAGAGGGCGTCTCGCACGAGTTCTCGACCATCCCCGGCGTTAAAGAGGACGTCGTCGACATCATCCTCAACATCAAGGGCCTGAAGTTCAGGCTGGAGCGCGAGGAGCCCATAGAGCTCTCCATAACCAAGGACGGCCCAGGCGAGGTTACGGCGGCCAACATCGAGCTCAAGGCCGACGTCGAGATCGTCGACCCCGAGACCTACATAGCCAGCGTCTCTGAGGGCGGCAACCTGGACATGCGCCTGACCGTCGAGAGGGGCCAGGGCTACGCGCGGGCCGAGCAGAACAAGAGCGACGCCGACCCCATAGGGGTCATAGCCGTCGACTCGTTGTTCTCGCCGGTCCAGAGGGTGAACTACTCGGTCAGGGAGACCCGCGCCGGCGCTAGGGCCGACCTCGACTCTTTGCGCCTCGAGGTCTTTACCGACGGCCGCATCGAGCCGCAGGAGGCCCTGCAGGCCGCCTCCAGGCAGCTCATGGACTTCTTAGGGCTCTTCACCGACGGCTACCAGGGGGCGGCGGGGGCCGCCGACGGCAGGCCCCGCGGCGGGAGGGCCGTCATCACCGACGAGCGTCCGGTCGAGGATCTCGAGCTCACGGTGCGGTCCTACAACTGCCTCAAGCGCGAGGGGGTCGACACCGTCGGTCAGCTCGCCACGATGACCGAAGAGGAGCTCATGAACATCCGCAACCTCGGGATGAAGAGCGTCGATGAGATCCGCTCGAAGCTCCTCGAGTACGGGTACTCCCTGGAGAGCGAGGGCGGCGATGAGGCACGCTAAGAGGGGCCGCAAGCTCGGCCGCGACGCCCAGCACCGCAACCTCTTGCTCGGCACGATGGCCGGCCAGGTCATCCAGCACGGCCGCATCAAGACCACGGCGCCGAAGGCCAAGGAGCTGCGCGGCCTTATCGACAAGCTCATAAACACCGCCAAAAAGGACGACCTTGCGGCCAGGAGGCGGGCGGTGAAGGTGCTCAAGGACAAGACCATAGTCCGCCGCCTCTTCGAGGATGTGGCCCCGGATCTCGACGACCGCAACTCGGGGTATACCCGTATCCTCAAGCTGGGCCCGCGCCTCGGCGACGGGGCCGAGTCCGTCTACCTGGAGCTGGTCAACCACACGGCGGAGTAACCGTAGCCCCACACGCAGAGAACCCTAAGCGAGGGACCCGCCCGGGCGGGTCCCTCGCCGTTTCCTGCAGGGAGGTCGCCTACTCTTATCCGGGAGCCGACCCCGCCACTGACCGTCCCGCGCTCTCGGGCGTAAGCTTCGATCTTCGCGCCGGCGAGTACGTCGGCGTCGTCGGTCCCAACGGCGGCGGGAAATCCACGCTCGTCCGCCTCCTGAACGGCCTGCTACGCGCGGATTCCGGCAGCGTGCGCGTGGCCGGCTACGATCCGGCCACCGAACCCTACGAGGTCCGCAAGAGGCTCGGCATCTTGTTTCAGAACCCCGAGAACGGGCTCGTGGCGCCCTTCGTGGAGGACGACGTGGCCTTCGGCCTCGAGAACCTCGGCGTGGACCGCGAGGAGATGCGGGCGCGGGTCGCCGAAGCCATAGAGGCCGTGGGCTTGAGCGGCTACGAGCGACGCGAGCCGCACACCCTCTCGGGCGGCGAGAAGCAGCGCGTCGCCCTCGCCGGGCTGCTGGCCGCGGGGCCAGAGATCCTTGCCCTCGACGAACCGACCTCGATGCTCGATGCCGCCGGGCGGCGCGAGGTTCTGGGACGCCTCCAGGCCCTGCGCGCCACCAGAACCATCCTGCACGCCACCCACCACCTCGAAGAGCTCGTGGACGCCGACCGTATCCTGGTGCTGAACGGCGGAAACCTCGTGTCCGACGTGACGCCCGCGCGCCTGTTCTCCGACGCGGAGCTCTTGCGAGAGAATCGGCTCGTCCTGCCGACCGTGCAGAGGCTCGCGCTGGAGCTCGGCCTCTCCCCGGCCGAGCTGCGGACGCCGGAGAGGCTGGCACGGGCCGTGCTGGCGAGGGCCGCGCGCGGGGCGGGGGCCAGATGAGGCTCGAGCTCAGGGACGTGTTCCACGTGTACGCGCCGGGAACCCCCTTCGAGGTCGAGGCGCTGCGCGGGGTCTCGGTAGCCGTAGAGCCTGGCGAGGTGCTCGGTATAGTGGGGGGGACCGGGTCGGGCAAGAGCACGCTCGTGCAGCACATGAACCTGCTGCTTACCCCTGCCAGCGGCGAGGTCCTGGTGGACGGCGTCGACGCGAGGACGGTAGAGAGGGGCGAGCTGCGGCGGAGGGTCGGGCTGGTCTTCCAGTTCCCGGAGGCCGCGCTCTTCGCCCCGACCGTAGAGGAGGACGTGGCCTTCGCGCCGCGGCGCCTGGGGCTGGATGGGGGAGAGGTGCGAACCCGCGTGCGGGACTCGCTCGAGGCGCTTGGGGCCGGTCATCTGGCGGGACGGTCGCCTTTCGCCCTCTCCGGCGGTGAGAAGCGGCGGGTCGCCGTCGCGGGGGTGCTGGCCATGGGTCCAGAGGTTCTCGTCCTCGACGAGCCTACTGCCGGCCTGGATCCCGCGACGAGAGGAGACTTGCTAGCCCTGATCCTCGGCCTCAAGGCGGCCGGCATCTCGGTAGTCCTCGTCTCTCACGACCTCGATGAGGTAGCCGAGGTGGCCGACCGGGTGTGCGCTATCGAGCGCGGGGTAGTGCGCGCCGTCGGGACCCCGGCCGAGGTCTTCTACGGGGCTGCCGAAGAGGATCTTGCGCCGGCCACCGTCCAGACCGTCGTCGCGCTCGGGGAGGCCCAGCGGGGCGTCGGGAGGCCTGTCCGGTTCCGAGAGACGCTCGCGGCGCTCGAGGCTCTGGCGGAGGGCTAGGGTTACCGTGGCGAATCGGGGTCTCGGACAGTTCTATCCGGCGTCGTCGCCGCTGCACGCGCTGGACCCCAGGGCGAAGATCGTTGCTACGGCCGTGCTGGTCCTCGGTCTCTTCCTGGTCGACTCCATAGCGGGCTTTCTCGTCGTAGGGGCGGCGCTGGCGGCTCTCGTGGCCATTAGCGGCATCCCCCCCGGCGCGTTCCTGCGGATCCTGCGGCCCGTGGCCTTTATTGTGGCCTTGACGGTGATGTTCCAGGTCCTGTTCTCGCGGGAGGGGGCTACGCTCGTCGAGTGGGGCCCTCTGGAGGTGCATTCGGGCGGGCTGCGGCTCGGCTCGTTTCTGGCGCTCAGGATACTCCTGCTAGTCTCGGCGGCGGGATTGCTCACGGCGACCACGGCCCCGGTCGCCCTGGCGGATGGGCTCGAACATTTGCTCTCGCCGCTCAAAAGGTTGCGCTTCCCGGCGCACGAGGTGGCGATGATGATGACCATAGCGCTGCGGTTCATCCCGACGCTCGGGGAGGAGGCGGAGAAGATCACCAGGGCCCAGGCCGCCCGCGGCGCGGACTTCTCTGAGGGGGGCCTGCTCCGCCGCGTCCGCGCCCTGATCCCGGTTCTGGTGCCGCTCACCGTCGGGGCGTTCCGCCGGGCCGACGAGCTGGCCGACGCGATGGAGAGCCGCGGATACCGGGGCGGCGAGGGCCGCACCCGCTACCGGGAGCTGCGCTTTCGGGCCAGGGACGCGCTGGCGCTCGCGCTCACCGGCCTCATCTTGCTTTCGGGTATCCTCGCGTGAGGCTCGCCGGGCTCGTGGAGTACGACGGCGCGGGCTTCGCCGGCTGGGCCGCGCAACCCGGGAGCAGGACCGTCGAGGGCACGTTGACGGAGGCGCTCTCCACGGTGCTGCGCCAGGGAGTGAAGCTGAGCGTCGCGGGGCGCACCGATGCCGGGGTACACGCGAGCGGGCAGGTGGTCTCGTTCGACGCCGAGACGGACCTGCTTCCGGCCCAGATCTCCTACAAGGCCACCGCCGTGTTGCCCAAGGACCTGGCCTTGCGGCGCTGCGTCGCCGCGCCTTTTGGGTTCGACGCCCGCCGGGACGCGAGGAGCCGCTCTTACGAGTACAGGGTGGTGAACGACGAGATCCGGTCCCCCCTCAGACGGCGCCGGGCTAGCTACGTCGCCCGCCCCTTGGACTTCGGGCTCCTGGAGGAGGCGGCGAGGCTCGTGGAGGGGACGCGAGACTTCAGGGCCTTTACGCCTTCGAGGACCTACCACGTGCGCTTCGAGCGCGTAGTAGAACTGTCTCGCTGGACCCGGGACGGCGACCTGCTAACGTACAGCATAACCGCCGACTCTTTTCTTTACGGCATGGTCCGCTCGCTGGTCGGGACGATGCTCGAGGTCGCCGGTGGGAGGCGAGAGCTCGCCGGCTTAGCGCGGCTACTCTCGGGCGCGCGGCGGAGCGAGGCCGGGCCCGCCGCCCCGAGCCGGGGGCTCACGCTGGTCGGCGTCGGTTACGGAGAACTCGACCCATGGAGGAGTGAACCATGAGCACAGACGGCACCACGAAACTTCTCGGTGAGATAGACGCCTACGTCGAGGAACTCTTCGTCCCGCCGGACGAGGCCCTCGAAGCCGCGCTACGCGACTCGCGGCAGGCAGGGCTGCCGGAGATCAACGTCTCCGCCAACGAAGGACGGCTCCTTCAACTCTTCGCAGAGCTGGTCGGTGCCAGGCGCATACTCGAGATCGGAACTCTGGGCGGCTACAGCGCTATCCACTTCGCCCGCGCCCTCCCCGACGGTGGAACCTTGATCTCCCTCGAGCTAGAGGAGCGCCACGCCGAGGTAGCCCGCGCGAACTTGGAGCGGGCCGGCCTCAAAGAGAGGGTCGAGGTCCGGGTCGGGGACGCCCGCGAGCTCCTCGCCGCGATGGTCGAGAACGGCGAGGGACCATTCGACCTCATCTTTATAGACGCGGACAAAGAGGGTTATCCCGAGTACCTGGAGTGGTCGCTGCGCCTCTCGCGGCCGGGCACGCTCCTCCTCGCCGACAACACGGTCCGGGGCGGGGCCGTCCTCGACCCGCAGGACGGATCGGCCCAGGCCACGCGGGAGTTCAACGAGCGGGTGGCCCACGACCCCGGGCTTTCCGGCATCGTGCTGCCCCTGATCCGGGAGCGCATAGACGGGATCACGATAGCCAGGGTGAGGGACGCGTAGGGCGGTTCGCGAACCGCCCGTACTACTTCAGGAGGGACGGTGCACGCACGGGCCCGCTCACAGCACGCCCCTGATCCGCTCCGCGGCCCTCTCCAGCTCCTCCCTGCCTGGTCTGTTGGCGTAGTCAGGGCCGAACGTCAGGCCGAAGCCGTCACCCTCGAAGCGGGGGATGACGTGCAGGTGGACGTGGAAGACGTCTTGTCCGGCAGCCTCCCCGTCTGCGAGGAGGAGGTTGACCCCCTCGCACCGGAGCCCGCTACCGTAGAGCGCGGCGGCTACCTTCTGGGCCGTGCGGAACAGTCGGGCGCCGGCGTCTTCGGGCAGCCCCGCCAGGGACGCGGCGTGATCGTCGGGCACGACGAGGACGTGGCCCGCGTTGACGGGCTGGATGTCCATAAACGCCGTGCAGCGGCCCTCGCGCATTACGACGCTCGCGGGCAACCTGCCCGCGAGTACTTCACAGAAGACGCAATCCTCCATGCTCGCCATTATGGCACCACAAGCCGCGGGCCGGCCGCTCCGGCCCTGGCCCCGGTCTCCGCGGCTGTTACTTTCGGGTATGTATGCTACTATTTGATCGGTTTCAAGGCCTTAAGAGTTCGTAGAACCTCCGGAGGATGATGAAGAGTTACATGGCGCGGCCCCTCGAGGTCGAGCGGAAGTGGTTTGTCGTGGACGCCGAGGGCAAGCACCTCGGGCGTCTGGCGGCGGAGATAGCGAAGATCCTGCGCGGCAAGAACAAGGTGCAATACACGCCGCACGTGGACGTGGGCGACTTCGTGGTCGTGGTGAACGCCGATAGGGTGGTCGTCACGGGCAAGAAGGCCGAGCAGAGGGTCTACCGGCGCCACTCGGGCTACCCCGGCGGCATGAAGGAGACCAGCTACGAGCAGATGCTCGCGCGCAAGCCCACCGAGATCCTGCGCAAGGCAGTCTACGGCATGATGCCGAAGACCCGGCTTGCCCGCCAGCAGTTCAAGAAGCTAAAGATCTACGCGGGCCCTGAGCACCCACACGCGGCCCAGGACCCGCAAAAGCTCGAGGTGAAGTAAATGGCACAGGCGCTGTACACAGGAACGGGACGACGCAAGACCGCGGTGGCGCGGGTGAGGATCCTGCCTGGGGACGGCAAGATCACCATCAACGGCCGCGACGTGGACGAGTACTTCCCGCGCCCGGCCTACCGCACGGCCGTCCGCTCGCCGCTCGAGCTTCTCGGCGCCGCGGGCCGCTACGACGTAGTAGCCAAGATCGAGGGCGGAGGGCCAACGGGCCAGGCCGACGCCCTGCGCCACGGCATCGCGCGGGCGCTGGCCGAGGAGTCGCAGGAGGCGCGTGGCGAGCTGAAGGCCGCCGGGATGCTGACGCGGGACGCCAGGGCGGTCGAGCGCAAGAAGTATGGTCTCAAGAAGGCCCGCAAGCGCCCGCAGTTCTCCAAGCGCTAGAGCTATAGAGCGGGTTCGTGACGGGCTCCTTTCGCGCGGCGGAAGGTGCCCGTCTGCGCTCGGATCGTCGGGGGGCGTAATGGGCGTTGCGGAGCAGATCGAGTACACCACCTTCGAGAGCGGCGAGCACCTCGCGGGTGTCCTCGCGCTGTGCGAGGCCGAGGGATGGGAGAGCTTCCCCGGAAACCCGGAACTCAGCGACCGGGCGCTCCGCGCTCCAGGCGTGACCACGGTGGTCGCGGTCGGGGCCGGTGCGGTGGTCGGGTTCGCCCAGATGCAGAGCGACGGCGTGGTACAGGCGCACCTTTCGGTCCTAGCCGTGGACCAGCGCTTCAGGAGGCGGGGAATAGGACGGCGGCTCGTCGAAGAGACGGCACAAAGAAGCGGGGCGCGGAGGGTTGACCTCATCTCGACGGCCGGGGCCGAAGGGTTCTACGAGTCTTTCTCGCACAAGAGGCGCTCGGGGTTCAGGATCTACCCCTGCGGGGCAAGGGGGGCCGACTGAAGGACCGGACCATAACCTTCGGGACCGACGGGGTGCGCGGGGTCGCCAACCGCGACCTGACA
>JADDPU010000590.1:21151-26190 GCA_016781725.1 Rubrobacter sp.
TGTGCGCCGGCGCGGCGAGCGGCGGCGCGAGCGTCCTCGACCTCGGCGTCCTGCCGACGCCGGGCGTGGCCGCGCTGGCCCCGCGCCTGGGGGCGACGGCGGCCGGGGTCGTCAGCGCCTCGCACAACCCTTACCAGGACAACGGCATCAAGTTCTTCTCCGGCGAGGGCCGCAAGCTGCCGGATGAGAGAGAGCGCGAGATCGAAGGGCTGACGGCGCGCGGCGACGAGCCTCGTCCCACCGGCGAGGCCGTCGGAACGGTGGAGGGCTTGGGCGAGGCCGCGCGGCTCTACGTGGGTGGCGTCGTCGCGCGGCTGCGCCCGGCGGCTGCGGGTGTGAAGGTATTACTCGATTGCGCGCACGGGGCCGCCTACGAGGCTGCGCCGCTCGCCTTCTCGCAGACCGGCGCCGACCTCACGCTGACGGGGGTGGATCCGAACGGCACCAACATCAACGAGGGCTGCGGCTCGACGCACATCGAAAAGCTCGACGCCTCCGGGCACGACGTGGCTTTCGCCTTCGACGGCGACGCCGACCGGGTCCTGGCTCTGGACGAGAAGGGGAGCGTCGTGGACGGCGACAGGATCATCGCGATCCTCGTCCGCGACCTGGTCGGGCGCGGGGCGCTCGCGGGTGGGGTGGTCGTCACGGTGATGAGCAACCTAGGCTTCTTCAAGGCGATGGAGGCGCTGGGCGTGCCCTACGAGGTGACCCCCGTGGGGGACAGGCACGTCGCCGAGGCGATGGGGCGGCTCGGGGCTTCTGTCGGCGGGGAGCAGTCGGGGCACGTGATCCTCGCCGAGCACACCACGACCGGGGACGGCCTGGTTACGGCCCTGGCCCTGCTCGACGTGATGGTGCGTACCGCTAGGCCTCTGTCGGAGCTTGCGCAGGTCATGGACCTCTACCCGCAGACCCTGATCAACGTGAGAGTAGAGGAGCCAGGCGCCGCCAGGGACGTCGCCACCTCGGAGGAAGTCGGGCGGGCGGTTGCGGCCGCGGAGGAGAGGCTCGGCGGGGAGGGTCGCATCCTCCTCAGGCCGAGCGGGACGGAGCCCGTGGTAAGGGTGATGGTCGAACATTCGGATGAGGTTGTGTGCAGGCAGGTCTGCGAGGAGATCGCCGGGGTAGTCTCGGGCGCCGGGGCCAACGCCGAGAGGGGGGTCAGGACTTGAGGTTCGTGGGTTGCGCGTTGGCGTGGAGACCGGGCGAGGCGAGGGAGAAGGTCTCGTGTTTGGTGGTGATGGACGAGCGGGGGAGCATTATCGCCAACTCGTTCGCGGCGAGCGCCGAGGAGTTGGCCAGGGCCATCGACGGCTACGGCTCGGAGCGGCGGGGGGTAGTCGTGGGCGTTGACGCGCCGCTGGCGATCCCCAACGAGCGAGGGACGCGCCAGATCGAACGCATCCTCTCGAGGATGGCCCTCCCGGCCTACTCGGCGAGCCGCCGCATGTTCGACGGGGAGCCCTACGCCGAGGAGTTGCTCGCCGAGCTCGAGAAGGTCGGCATTGAGTACACGGACTACCCGTTCCCGAGGGAGAGGGGCCAGAACGTCGTAGTCGAGGTGGACTCCGCCGCAACGCTCAAGGTCCTCTCGTTGGAGCGCGCCGGGGTCGAGGGCGACGGCGACCTCGCGCAGCGGCTTCGGGGGATGGATGATCCGAAGTACCGCAAGGGCAACAAGGAGGGGCGGGCGGCGGCGCTGAGGGGCGCGATCGAGGTCCTCTGGGACACTCCGGGGCTGCGCTTGAGGACAGGCAACCTCGCCGCGGACATCACAGCGCCGGCGAACGTGGACGTCTCCAAGCTCGACGTATCGGCCTCGATGTCCCACGCGGAGCTAGATCGCACGGTGGGCCTCGTGGAGGGGACGCTCGCCGCCTACACGGTCCACCGCCACTGGAGGGGCAGGGACGGCTCGATGGTCCTCGGGGCCGGGGATAAGGGCTCCGTCCTTCTGCCCGCAAGAGACGCCCTGCGCGACCGCCTCGCCGAAGAATGCGCGACCGCCGGGGTCCCCTACGTCTAGCCCGGGGCTGGCAAACCTCCCTGGCGTATCCTACCCTTTGACCGTGAGCTCGACTACCAAGGAGAACTGCACTTCGTGGGCCTGAAGGTACGCATCATACCCTGCCTCGACGTGGACGCGGGCCGGGTGGTCAAGGGGACCAACTTCGCTAACCTGCGCGACGCCGGCGACCCGGTAGAGTTCGCAGCCCTCTACGACCGCGAGGGGGCCGACGAGATCGTGTTCTACGACATCACAGCCTCCCATGAGGGGAGGGAGACCGCCGCCGAGCTCGCCCGCCGCGCCGCCGAGGAGGTCTTCGTCCCCTACACCATAGGCGGCGGCGTGAGGACCGCTGCCGACATGCGCGCGATGCTGCGCGCCGGGGCGGATAAGGTCTCCGTGAACAGCGCCGCCGTAAAGACCCCCGACCTCATAAGCGAGGGAGCCGAGCGCTTCGGGAGCCAGTGCGTAGTCCTCAGCGTGGACGTCAAGCGCCGGGGATCCGGCCCCGGCTGGGAGGTCTACCTCAACGGCGGGCGGGTGAACACGGGCATGGACGCCGTCGGGTGGCTCGTCGAGGGGGAGAGGCGCGGGGCGGGGGAGTTCGTCCTGAACAGCATGGACGCCGACGGCACGGAGACCGGCTACGACCTGGACTTGATCTCCGCGGTGGCCGAGAAGACGACGCTCCCCATAGTCGCCTCGGGGGGCGCCGGTAGCCCGGAGCACATGATAGCCGCGGTGAACGCCGGGGCCGGCGCCGTACTCGCGGCGAGCATCTTCCACTTCGGCGAGTACAGCATAGCCGAGGTCAAGGAGCACATGACGCAGGCCGGTATCCCGGTCCGGCTCGTAGAGGCGCAAGCGGAGCACTGGCGTGGGTAACACAACGTGATGCTCGATGAGGCCTTCGCGAGCGCGGAGGAGGCTCGGCTAGAAGGGATGGCGACGAGAAGATGACCGCCCAGCTCGACAGCGTAGAGTTCGGCAGCGACGGCCTGGTCCCCGTCGTCGCCCAGGACGCGGCGACGGGCGAGGTGCTGACTCTCGCCTACGCGAACCGCGAGGCCGTAGAGAAGACGCTCTCCAGCGGCGAGGCCCACTACTACTCTCGCTCCCGCGCGGAGCTCTGGCGCAAGGGTGCTACGAGCGGGAACACGCAGAGGGTGGTCGAGGTCAGGGTAGATTGTGACGGCGACGCGCTCCTCTACAGGGTCGAACCCCGCGGCCCTGCCTGCCACACGGGGGAGAGGACCTGCTTTTTTACGGTCCTCGACGGGTCCGCGAAGCCCTCGGATAAGGTTGGTTTCGGGGCGACGGTCGAGCGGCTCGCGGGGACCATCGCCGAGCGCCACAGGGAGATGCCGGAGGGGTCATACACGGCAGGGCTGATCCGCAGCGGCCCGGAGCGGGTGGCGCAGAAGGTGGGGGAGGAGGCCGTCGAGGTGGTCGTAGCGGCGCTCACAGACGAGAGGCTCGCGGAGGAGACGGCCGACCTCGTGTATCACCTGCTGGTCTTGCTCGAGGAGCGGGGGGTCGGGATCGAGAGCGTCGCGGGGGTCCTGCGTGATCGGCACGGGTAAACCCAACCTCGTTCCCTCGCTGGAGGAGGCGAGGAGGCTCGCCCGCACCTACGACGTGGTGCCGCTGTACGCGGAGTTTATAGGGGACCTGGAGACCCCGATCTCCGCCGTGCTCAGGTTCTCGGGCGAGGACACTGTGTTTTTGCTCGAGAGCGCCGAGTCAGCCGAGAGGTTCGGCCGCTACTCTTTTTTGGGCTTCGACCCCAAGCGCACGCTCTCCTACAGTGACGGCCTCTACACCGTGGTGGACGCTGACGGGGTGAGGGAGGTGCCGGCCCCGGACCCCTTCAGGGGGCTCGCAAAGATCGTTGGCAAGAAGAGCGTGGCCCCCTTGCCGAACCTGCCGGCCTTCGTCGGTGGCGCCGTCGGCTACTTCTCCTACGATGCCGTACGCTATCTGGAGCGCTTGCCCGGGGCGCCACCGGACAGCCTCGGCGTGCCTGAGGCGTACTTCGCCGTAACCGACACGCTGGTAGTCTTCGACCACCTCAGGCACAAGGTGCTCGTAATCTCGCTCGTGGACGCGGCTGGCCTGCGCGACGTGGAGGGCGAG
This sequence comes from Rubrobacter sp., assembly GCA_016781725.1. Taxonomy (GTDB): domain Bacteria; phylum Actinomycetota; class Rubrobacteria; order Rubrobacterales; family Rubrobacteraceae; genus Rubrobacter_D. Next base: position 25,299 of record JADDPU010000590.1, read on the forward strand.
GGCTTCGCGGCGGCCTACCGCCGGGCCGCTGACGATCTGCGCAGGATCTCCGAGAGGCTCTCGGCCCCGCTCGCGCGCGGGGCGATCTTGCCGGGAAGTGGCAGCTTCGGGATCTCGTCGAATTTCACGAGAGAAGCTTACGAAGAAGCGGTCGAGAAGGCCAAGGAGTACATCCGGGCTGGCGACGCGTTCCAGATCGTGCCCTCCCAGCGGTTCGCTGCCGAGGTTGGCGACCTCGACCCCCTCCTCCTGTACCGGGGCCTGCGCACCGTCAACCCCTCTCCCTACATGACCTACCTCAAGCTCGGCGGTCTCTCGCTCGTGGGCGCCTCGCCGGAGCCGCTCGTGCGCGTCGAGGGAAGACGCGTGATGACCCGCCCCGTGGCGGGCACCCGCGGGCGCGGGGCCTCTCCGGAGGAGGATGCCGGCCTCGCCGAAGAGTTGCTCGCTGATGAGAAGGAGCGGGCCGAGCACGTGATGCTCGTCGACCTCGGGCGCAACGACCTTGGGAGGGTGAGCGAGGTCGGCTCCGTCGAGCTCGCCAGCTTTATGGAGGTCGAGCGCTACTCGCACGTCATGCACATCGTCTCGACGGTCGAGGGGAACCTGCGAGAGGACCTCACAGCCCTCGACGCCCTGGCCGCCGCATTCCCTGCAGGGACCGTCTCGGGGGCGCCGAAGGTGCGGGCGATGGAGATCATCGACGAGCTGGAGCCGACCCGCCGCGGCCCCTACGCCGGCGCCACCGGCTACTACGGCATCGACGGCCGCCTGGACACCTGCATAACCCTGCGTACGGCCCTCCTCAAGGACGGCGTCGCCTACTTCCAGGCCGGTGGCGGCGTCGTCGCCGACTCCGTCCCCTCCCTGGAGTACGAGGAGACCCGCAACA
>JADDPU010000016.1 GCA_016781725.1 Rubrobacter sp.
CTGTTTTCGAGCTTGCGTGGGGCAGGCTCACGAGGGAGAGGGGCGAGAGATGGAGTCTATACCGAGCGCGAGCTACAGCCTGACCTTGCGGGTCGAGTTCCCGCACCGGGCGGGCTCGCTCGGCAGGATACTCACGGCCGTAGGCGAGGCGGACGGCCTGATCGGCGCCGTGGACATCGTGCGCATGCAGCAGGAGCGCACCGTCCGCGACATCACCGTCAACGCCCGCGACTCCGAGCACGGCCAGCGGATCATCGAGGTCGTTGGCAACCTGCCCGACGTAAAGGTGGTGAACGTCTCGGACAGGACCTTCCTCATGCACCTCGGCGGCAAGGTCGAGGTCCGCTCCAAGAGCCAGATCCGCACCCGCGACGACCTCTCGATGGTCTACACGCCTGGGGTCGCCAGGGTGTGCCGCGCCATCCACCAGGACCCCGAGCGGGCCTTCAACCTGACCATCAAGCGCAACACGGTGGCCGTGGTCTCGGACGGCACCGCGGTCCTGGGGCTTGGGGACATAGGGCCCCGGGCGGCGATGCCCGTCATGGAGGGCAAGGCGGCGCTCTTCAAGCAGTTCGCGGGCGTGGACGCCTTCCCCATCTGCCTAGACACCAAGGATACCGAGGAGATCATAACCACGGTAAGGCACCTGGCCCCTGCCTTCGGCGGGATAAACCTGGAGGACATCTCGGCGCCGCGGTGCTTCGAGATCGAGGAGCGCCTGAAGCAAGAGCTCGACATCCCGGTCTTCCACGACGACCAGCACGGCACGGCGGTCGTCACGTTGGCTGCGCTGATCAACGCGCTCAAGATAGTGGGCAAGCGGATGGAGGACTTGCGCATCGTGGTGAACGGCGTGGGGGCGGCCGGGGTGGCGTGCGCCAAGATCATGATGTCCGCAGGGGCCACGAACATCGTAGGCTGCGACTCCAGGGGCATCGTGCACGCGGGACGCGAGGGGCTCAACCCGGCCAAGGAGTGGTTCGCCGAGCACACCAACCCCGATGGCAGGACAGGCGACCTCTCCGACGCCGTCGTCGGGGCCGACCTCTTCCTCGGCCTCTCCGCGCCGGACGTGCTGACGGTGGAGCACCTCGACACCATGAACGAGGACCCGATCATCTTCGCGATGGCGAACCCGGATCCCGAGATAAGGCCCGAGGTGGCCCTGGGGCACGCCAGGATCATCGCCACCGGGCGCAGCGACTACCCGAACCAGATCAACAACGTCCTCTGCTTCCCGGGCATCTTCCGCGGCGCCCTCGACGTGCGCGCCCGCGAGATAGACGAGGCCATGAAGCTCGCCGCCGCCGAGGCTATAGCCGGCGTGATCCCCGACGAAGACCTCTCGGAGGACTACATCATCCCCTCGGTCTTCGACGAGCGCGTCGCCCCCGCCGTCGCCGAAGCGGTCTCGGAGAAGGCCAGGGAGACCGGCATGGCCCGGCGCATCCAGGAGCGCGCCGAGACGGGCCTCTCCTCGATAGCGTTCTAGGAGCGACTACGGGCCATCGGGAAGGGCCGCGAGGTAGGTCGCGGCCTCTCCCGGGTCCCCTTTCGGGGTGGGCCCGCAGGTGGTGGGGGGCGCCCGAGAGACAAGAGCCCCATGCCCTGGGGCCCCGAGCCGCCGGATTGGACTTCTCTCGGGCTTGCCTTAGAATCTCGATCGTGACCAAGCTGCGCCAGATTTTCGTGTGCGCCACGCCTGGGGAGGGCCGCTGTGGCGCCAAGGGCGGCGGTGAGCTTCTGGAGGCGTTCCGGGAGGAGGTAGAGCGCCTGGGCCTCCCGGCGTCCGCGGTGCTCCGCAACGCCTGCACGCGCCGCCACGAGGAGGGCCCTGTAGTCTTTATCTACCCTGACGACGTCTGGCACACCCGGGTCACGCGCGGGGACGTGCCCGGGATCGTCGAGCGGTACCTGGCGCCTGAGCGGGCCGAGTCCCGCTCCTAGCCCTGCTGCTTGGCGTCGCCCGGCGCGCCGAAGCCCACGCGCCCCAGGGTCCGCTCCATCGCCCAATCGGCGCCGGTTAGTATCCTGTCGCGCCGGCTCTTCATGTAGTAGAGAAAGATGCTGCGGTAGAGCGCCTGGGCCGGGGCCCCGCGCACCCTGAGGCCGACGGCGTCGGCGACGGCGCTCTCGGGGCCTAGGCTCACGACGTAGCCGCGATCGAAGAACCGGAAGGGAGGGCGGCCCCTGCGGCTCTTCGCGCCCCGCAACCGGCGCTTGAGGTCGCGGGCGACCCACGGTCCCTGCTGTACCGCTACCGAGGCGGTGGGGGCCAGCGGCCCGAGGCGGGGGTCGGTATACACGCCAGCGTCGCCAAGCACGTAGACCTCGGGGTGATCCGGTAGGGCGAGGTGCTCGTCCACGAAGGAGCGGCCCATCACGTCGTGCTCTCCAGGGAGGTTGCGTACTAGCGGCGGGGCCTCGATGCCCGCCGTCCACACGCGCGTGGGCGCCCGCAGCCACTCCCCACCGGCAAGGATCCCCTCGGCGCTGGCCTCCGTGACCGGGGCGCTCAGCCGGACCTCCACCCCCAACTCCGAGAGCGTCCTCCTCGCGACCCTGTCGAAGTAAGGGTCGAGCCAATCCATCAGCCGATCCGTGGCTTCGAGCAGCACTACCCGCGGCTCGGCCGAAGGGGCGCGGTGGGAGCGCTTGCGGAGGTAGTCAAAGAGGGCTGCGATCTCGGCCGCTAGCTCGACACCGGTCGCCCCGCCACCCACGACGGCCACGGTGAGGGCGCCGGGTTGGGCCCCCTTCGGGCTCGTCGCGGCGTCCCAGGAGCGGGCCAGGGACCCGCGCAACGTCAGGGCGTCGTCCACGCTCCAGAAGGTCTGGAAGAAGCCGCGCATCTCGGGCGGGGGCGGGGCGGCGACGCTGCCTGGGTTCAGGATCAGGTACTCGTAGCCGATTCGTCCTTCCGGCGTCTCGAGCGTCCTCTGCTCGAGGTCTACGGAGGTCACCTCCGTCCGGAGAAACTCGCAGGCGCCGCGGCACAGGGGGGCGATGGGGGAGCGGACGCTGTCGGGGTGGACGCGGCCCACGGCGACCTCGTGGATCAGGGGCACGAACGTGTACTCCTCCTCGCGGTCGATGAGCAAGGTCTCGCCCGACCGCCGCAGGTAGGAGGGCAGGTGCCTGAGCAGGGAGGCCCCGGCGAACCCGGCCCCGAGGATTACTACCCGCGCCCCGCGCACGACGCTCACGCTACGGCTCACCTGCAGGACCTCCCTACGTCGCCTCTCTGTGAGGGGAGTATAGCGTCAGGGAGGGCCGGACCTTTGGGGGCGCTTTACAAACCACGCGGCCGAACGTAGACTGCACGAACCGCCGGCGGATGGGGCGCCGGGCGGGTTGAGGGGTATCAGGATAGGTAAACGGGAACGACCCCCTCCGCGGGGTCTAGAAAGGGACCGTCTTGGTAATAAAGGACGGCACGGATCTAGGGGACATCGTCCCCGGGCTCATCGTAAGGCACACCAACCGGCGCCTCGGAAAACTGGAGCCCTGCGAGGCTTGCGAGCGCCTGATCTCGGGCCGCATCTCGTTCTCTGAGTTCGTGGACCAGGTCGGCGAAGAGTACACCGAACTGCTCGAGTTTATGATGGAGCACGACCTTCACCCGGGACGCCCAGAAGAGGTGCTCTTCTGCATAGACTGCAACCCCGGGCTCTACGACCCGGCCGTCCTGCGCTCCCAACTCGGATGCCTCTACGGCAACCGCGCGAAGTCGAAGTGAGCCTCCCGGAAGGGTAAGGAAGCAGCCCAGCGGGTAGAATCCTTCGCGAAGGACCGCGCGGGTTCGGTCGTCGGAGCGAAGAGCAGGGAGGTAAGGTACCTTGAACGACGAGACGCAGAAGCGCCTCATCACGATCCTGTCCAGCCTGATCGCCTACGCGCTGGCGGGCCGCCTTTCGGACGTGCTCATCAAGGAGCCCGAGGTCCGCGGCATCAGGGACGATGTCAAGGAGGCGCTCCTCAAGGCGAGCTTCTCCCTGGTCTCGACGATCATCGCCTCCTTCGTGATCCGGCGGGTAGTGGGCAGCCGCTGGGGCTCCTGAGGAGCGCCGCCCCGAACGCCCTCCCGATTAGAGCATCCCGCGCAGCTCTCGGCGGCCGGATACAAAGGCCCACGCGGCACTATGGGCCGAAAAGCTGTGGGCCTGCCCGCCGAGTGAGAACCTGACGCACCCCGGAGGGCGGACCCTGGACCGCACCCCTGGCGACCCGGCGGGCCAGAGGAAGTGGCGGCAAAGCACCGTCGGGCCCGCGCCGACGGGCGGCGCGGGGGGTGCATCTCGCGGGTCGCGGCGGTCTTCGGGAGCCGCGTTTTTGCGCTATCATGGCGGCTATGAGCATCGTATTGATAATTCTCTTCCTGTTGGTCGCGGCTGTACTCGCGGCCTCCTTCGCGCTCGGGCGCGCCACCCACGAGGTGGAGAGCGCGCGCGACACCGAGTACGTGGAGCTGGAAGGAACCTGGATCCGCTACACCGTCGTCGGCGGGGGGCCGCCGGTGCTTCTGGTTCACGGCTGGCTCTCGTCCTCGCGCGTCTGGGAGCGCCTCGCCGGTCGCCTGGCGCAGCGGTTCACCGTGTATACCCTCGACCTCACGGGGTTCGGCGAGTCGGACAAGCCCTCCTCGGGATACGGGGTGCGCAACGGCGGCCGCCTGCTCTACGCCTTCTGCGCCCACTTCGGCCTGACCCGGGCCAGCGTCATCGGCCACGACCTCGGCGGCGCCATGGCCGTAAAGCTCGCCGCCGATCATCAGGACGTGGTAGGGCGGCTCGTCCTCGTCTGCGCGCCGGCTGACGAGGACCAGATAGACCTGCCGACAATGCTCTGGCTCGCCACCCTGCCCGTCGTCGGGCCGATCTTCTACGCCCTCGGGCGCGCCCTGCGCCCGGTACGCAAGTTGTGGATGCGCCCCTTCGTCGCCGACCCCGGCGACCTTACCGAGGAGGTAATCGACGACGCGGGCAGGTCCACCCCGGCCGCCGTCTCCCAGACTTTGAGCATCGCGAGACGCGAGATCTCCCGCGGGCGACTCGCCAGGCAGGCCAGGATCATCAAGATACCGCTGCTGGTCATCGCCGGGGAGGAGGACCAGATCGTGGACCCCCAGTCCGTCGGCGTCTGGGCCGGCGGCGTGGACCGGGCCGAGATCTGCCTGCTCGAGGGGTGCGGCCACCTGCCGATGATCGAGCGCACCGCCGAGTTCGACGCCCAGGTGCTCGCTTTTCTTACGGGTGACGCCCGCTACCTGAACTACGTGGAGGGCGCCCCCGCCGCCAAAGAAGCCGGGCGTGACGACGAGCAGACCGGAGAAGAGCCACAGACCCGCTACCTCGAGGAGGACGCTGGGGCGCCCGCGGCCAGGCCCGACGGGCCCCCGGAGGATACCGCCGATCTCGGCCCGTATCCCCCGAAGGTCGACGGCGCCGAGCCCGAGCGGGAGGGCCAGCCCAACGTCGTCCGCAGGCGGTCTGGCGGGTACCCGCCCAGGAGGTCCCGGGGACCGGAGGTCCCGGCGGAGGACTACGCCAACGGCGCACAGGGGGAGGGCGCCGAAGAGGACTTCGGCGAGGGGCATCCGCCTTCCCGCGACCGCGGCGGACGCGCGAGCACTTCGGGCGAGGACTTCATACCCGAGCTGCCGAGAGACCTGTTCGACTGGCCGGAGGCACCCCGCGAGTTCAGAACCCGCGGCCGCCGCCCCCCGGAAGACGACGACCAACCCGCCGGCCCGGAAGGGCCAGACCGCTTCTAGTCGTCGCGGGCGAGCTTCTCCCGCGAAGGGCGAGCCCTAGAGCGTCTTCTTCAGGTACAGCCAGTTTTTCGTGCCAAGGAAGTAGGCGGTCAAAAACGACCTTTGCCTGGCCGTCTCGACGTAACCCTCGGCTTCGTAGAGCCTGAGCGCGGACAGGTTGTTGCCGCTGACGTGCAGGCCGACGGTCTCTTTACCGGCGTCCCTGGCGAAGTCCTCGGCGGCTGCCAGGAGGCGTCGGGCCATCCCTTGCCGGCGAAAAGGGGGGGAGACCACGAGGCGCTCGACGTAGGCTTCGGAGGAGGTGTGGGAGTAGCGGGGGTATGAGAGCAACGTCGTCGCCCAGACGGCGCGCGGGAGGCCCAGGTTTCTGGTGAGGGCCCTCCACAGGCCGCGGGCGAGGACGTCGTCGCGGGAGGGCGCCGTTCGGACGCCCACGCTGGCGGCCAACTCTACAGTCGAGTAGCCCTCGACCACGAGCGAGGTGACCCCGCCTGAGGCGTGCTCCAGGCTAACCCACTTCTCCATCACCTTCAGGGAGCGGTCCATGCGCCCTCCGAAGACGGGCCTGAACTTGTCCAGGAACCCCTCGACCACCAGGGCGGCTATCGCCGGGTCGTCCTCGGGGGCGGCGAAGCGTACTGTGAATTGCTCGGCCTCCATCCCTTCATCCTACCAGAGTCGGGCCCCTACCCGATGAGCCTCCGGCGCATGATCTGGACCGGTATCAGGGCGAAGGCGCCGGTGAAGACGAGGATCCAGGCGACGTCCGCCAGCACGCCAGGGGAAGGGCCGGTGGCGAGCTCCCTGCACACGTTCACGGCGTGGTAGAGCGGGGTGAACCAGGCGACCTGGGGTACCGGCGCCGGGAAGTCGTCGATGGGGAAGAAGACGCCGGAGAGCAAAAAGAGCGGCGTCACGACCAGGGTAAAGTAGTAGGCGTAGAGGTCTATGCGTTCGATCAGGCTGGTAAACAGCGTCCCCATGACGCTGAACATGATGCCGATGACGAGCAGCATGGGCGGCAATAGCAAGGCCCAGGGCGAGGTGACGAGCGGCTCGTCGAACGCTACCCCGAGCGCTACGAGCGTGACCAGAAACGCGGTACCGTAGAGCGCCGCGCGCGTCCCCGCCCACAGGTACTCCCCTCCCACCACGTCCTCTGGGTTGACCGGCGTCGTGATTATGGCGTCGTAGATCTTGTCTATCTTTAGCTTGACGAAGGTGTTGAAAGTGCTCTCGAACGAGGCGGCGAACATGGCGTTGCTCGCCAGCAGCCCGGGCGCGACGAACTGCACATAGCTCTGGCCGTTGATGCCGCCCTGCTGGATGAAAGCCCCGAGCCCGAGCCCCAGCGCGACCAGGTAAAGCAGCGGCTCGACGAAGTTCGGGAAGAGTATGGACTTCCAGTACTTGCGGAAGATCGTGACGTTGCGCTGCCACACCCTGAACGAACCGCGCGCCGAAGGTATCCTTACCGCACCCATTACTCGATCAGCCTCCTCCCCGTGAGCCGCAGAAAGACGTCCTCGAGCCCCGCCTGGCGGTACACGGTGTTCCGAACCTGCACGCCGGAGCCACGCACCCGCTCCAGGAGCGAGTCGGCGTCGGCGGTGTAGGCGAGGACAGCCTCCTCGCCGGTCCTCTCGACTGCGTCCGAGGCTTCCTCCAGTATCGGGAGCAGCTCTTCGAGCGCCCCGGGGCTGGCCCGAAGCTCGAGGACCTGCGGGCTGACGTGCTCCTCGACCAGCTCCGTCGGCGTCCCCTCGGCGATGATGAGGCCCCCCTCCACGATCACCAGCCGATCGCAGAGCCTCGCCGCCTCCTCCATGTAGTGGGTGGTCAGGATCAGGGTCTTCCCCTCGGCGGTCAGCGCACGCAGCCTGTCCCACACGAGAAGGCGCGCCTGCGGGTCGAGGCCCGTGGTCGGCTCGTCGAGCACGACGAGCTCGGGGTCGTTGATCAGGGCTCGGGCGATGAGGAGCCTGCGCTTCATCCCGCCAGAGAGCTGCTCCACCGTAGCCTCGGCCTTGTCGGAGAGCTGCATGAAGTCGAGCAGCTCGTCGGTCCGCCTTAGTACGACCTTGCGGGGGAGGTCGTAGTACCTGCCGTAGATGAGCAGGTTCTCCCGCACCTTCAGCTCGTCGTCGAGGTTGTTCTCCTGCGGGACCACCCCGATGCGGCGTTTGATCTCCCGCTCGTGGTGGTAGACGTCTAACCCCGCTACCTCGAGCTCGCCGCCCGTGGGGATGACAGCCCCGTAGATCATCTTCATAGTCGTGGTCTTGCCGGCACCGTTGGGACCCAGAAAACCGAAGCACTCGCCCCCGGAGACCCTGAAGTCCACCCCCTTGACCGCCTCGAACCCGCCAAAGCTCTTCTTGAGCCCCCGGCCGATCAGGGTGGCCTCTCCTAACGCGCTCCCGGCGCTCCTCTCTGTCTTCGTGCTCACCCGTCAACCTCTCTGACAACTCGCGCCCAGGCCACAAGCCTCACAAATACCCGCAGCACTCTCAAGCCGACCCGACACAGGCATCGCCCAAGATCACAAAAGTGAGTGGGAAGGCACTTATACTAACCCATCTTCTCGACATGACCACCGTCAAAGATC
>JADDPU010000565.1 GCA_016781725.1 Rubrobacter sp.
CGGTAGGAGACCAAGTCCACCCGGCGAAGACCGCCGCTTCCAGACCACGGGCGGTAACCGATCCAGACCGCTCAACCCATGAGCAACATCAGTCGAGGAACAGCCCGGCGACAAGGTCAGCGGCCTCGTCGTGCAGCGTCGGCGAGACGTGGCTGTAGATGCCGAGGGTGATGGCGATGGTGGAGTGGCCAAGGCGTTCCTGCACGACCCGCGGGTGGATTCCCTGCTCGAGAGCAAGAGTGGCCCAGGTGTGACGAAGGCCCTTCAGCGTGATCCGGGGAAGCCCGTAGCACCGCACACGACGGAGGAACACTTCGCTCACGGCGTTGGGCCGAAGCCACGAGCCGTCGGGCTGGTGGAAGACCAGGCCGAGGTCGTCGAAGTCGGCGCCGACGAGCAGCCGCTCCTGCAGCATCCGGTGACGGTGGGCCCGGATGACCGCAACGGTCGCCGGATCGAGGGAGATCGGGCGCCGGCCGCGTGCCGTCTTGGGCTCGCCGACGGATACGACGTTGCCGGTCTGGATGATCGTCTGCACGATCCGGGCCCGGCCGGCGTCGAGGTCGACTTCGGACCAGCGCAGCCCGAGGGCCTCCCCTCGACGCATGCCCGTCGTCGCGAGCAGGACCCAGAGTGCAAGGTTGCGATCATTGGCGTCCCTGGAGGCGTCGAGGAACTGTCGCAGGGTCGATGAGTCCCACGCGTGAACGCCGTCGGACTTCTGGCCGCCTCGAGGCGGGTCCGCGGCATCGGCAGGATTCCGGAGGAGCCGTCCCCAGCGCACGGCGTCCTTGAGGGCCCGGTGGAGAATCGTGTGGATGTAGTTGACCGTCCGGCGGTCGAGACCCGACGTTGCCTCGTCGTCGCCAGGGCGCTCGGACTGTCGGCGGAGCAGTGAGGCGAGCGTGTCCTTGGTGATGTGCGCCGCCTCCGGGAGGTCGGTTCGGAGCTGCTCGGCCGTCGCCTCGAGCGTCAGGCCCTGGCGCCGCAGCTCGATCGCTCGCATGACGACAATCGCCGAGTAGCCGGCGCCCTTCCTCGACGAGCTCCGCCGTCCTGAGGACAGCAACGTGGCGTAGAGGCCGTTGAGCACGCCGGCGTCGATCTTGGCCAGGCGGATCGAGCCGACGTGGTCGATCACGTGCAGGCGCATGTTCCTGGAGTACGAGTCGAATGTTGAAGGGCGCACCGTCGGTTCGATCGCCTTGAGCCAGTCGGCAAGGTACGCGCCGAGCGTCTGTTGGGATGGCTCGACGTACTCACCCCGGTCGAGCTTCGACAGCAGGTTGACCCGAGCCCGCTCGGCCTCCCGTTTGGTCCGATAGCCGGAGTGCCACTTCTGCTGACGCCGCCCGGTGGCGTGATCCCGGTCGAGTTCGATCTTGACGAAGTAGCGGTCGCCCTTCTTCACCACGGAGCCGCGCACGTCAATCCTCTCCCGCTTCGCGGAGGAGCGAGGGATCGGCCTTCTCCCCTTCCTTGTGGGCCTTCATTTGCAGGTACGCCTTCGGTCCGATCTGAGTGATCTGGTTGGCGAACTCGGCGAGGAACTCAGCAACCTCATCGAGTCTGTCGCCGTAGTTCCGGGCGATCTCAACCAGGCGCTTCTTGCGCCAGGTCCGGTAGTGATCGTGCCAGTTCTGGGCGGCAGCCTCCTTGCCCCCGAAGACCGCGGCGGCGAGGTTGTCGACCTCCTCGGGGTTGCTGAGGTTCAGTTCGGTGAGGCGCTCGTCCACCTCGACAAGCTCGTGGTCTCGACCGAGCAGAGACACGTACAGCTCGGAGAGGGGACGCCGGGTGTCGGCCAGCTCACGGAGCCCGCTCTCGCGGGGCGGGATGAAGAAGTAGATGATGGGCACACCGAAGACGACCGAGAGCAGGTAGAGCTCGTGGGCGTCGAAACGCCGTCGCCGATCGCCGTCGAAGCCCCGCTCCATGGCCGAGATCGAGGCCTGGGGGAGGAGGTGGCCGGTGAGCCCTGCGAGCCGGTGGGCGACGTCCTGCTGCGTCATCCCCCGCCGTTCCCGTATTGCTCTGAGGTTGTAGGACACGACGGCGTTCACGTCCATCCCCGGGTCACCGCCATCGGCATCCGTCGGGCTCTCGTCCGGCTTGGCTGGCTTCCTGGGTCGACTTCTGACCATCGTTCGCCTCCACGCCTAGAAGTTGTGCTTGACAACACTACTCCATTCCTGCGCACAATGCACACCATGGTGACGCACAACAGGCTGGCGTGAGCGGTGCTGGACGACCTTCCCCCGTTCCTGACCGTCGAGCAGGCCGCCAAGGTCCTTCAGCTGGGCCGGTCGAAGGGCTACGAGCTGACCGTCGAGTGGGAGCACACCGGCGGCAACAGCGGTCTGCCCTTCGTCTGGTTCGGCCATCAGAAACGCGTGCCCCGGGCCGCCCTCGAGCAGTTCATCGAGCGCACGCTCCATCCGCCGGCCGCCTGATTCACCGCCAGCTCAGTCCTTCTCGTCGCCGCGAGGCACCCCAGCTGATCGGTCCTCCGGACAGATCAGCAACGTCCACACCGATGCACCTTGGTGCCAGGAGGCCCCGCGTTGCTCACGATCGCCAAATGTCGAGACCTCGACTACTACGAACGAGAGGTCATCGACGGCCGGGAGGAGTACCTCTCCGAGGATGGTGCCTCGCCTGGGCGTTGGGTCGGCAGCCTCGCCGGCCGAGACGGGCTCACCGGCATCGCTGACCGCGACGGCCTTGCTGCCGCCTTCGACGGGCTTCACCCCGGCGGCTACAAGCTGACTGCCCACGAGACCTCGGTCGCCGGCTTCGACCTCACCCTTTCGCCGTCGAAGTCCGTCTCGCTCATCTGGGCGCTCGGCGCCGACGGTGACGCTCGCCAGGTCGAGGAATCGCTGTATGCCGCTCGTGCGGAGGTCGAGCGCTACCTCGAAGCCAACGCCTGCTTCGTCCGCCGTGGCCACGCCGGCGCCCAAGTCGAGCCCGGTAGCGGGTTCATGGGGGCGGTCTTCCTCCACCGCACCAGCCGTCTGGGCGACCCCGGCATCCACCTCCACTGGACCGTCTTCAACGTTGCCGAGGGCCCCGACGGGAGACGCACTGCCCTCGATGCCCGTGCCCTCTATCGGGAGCGGTACACGGCGGAAGCGATCTTCCAGGCGACGCTTCGCAGGGAGTTGGTCACCCGGCTCGGCCTCGTCTTCGACGAGATGGACCGGCACGGAGTGGCTGAAGTGGTGGGCATCAGCGGTGACATGCGGCGAGCCTTCTCTCGCCGCCGGGTCGAGATCGTGGCCGAGATGGAACGACTGGGACTCCGTTCGGGTGACGGGGCGAGGATCGCTGCCCTCACCACGCGACGGGCGAAGCAAGCAGGCATCACCGAGGCGGAGCTGCGGGCCGAGTGGCGGCAACGGGCGGGTGACCTTCGCTTCGATCTCTCGGCCGTCCCTCATGTACCGCGGGCACCGGAGCTTCGAGTCGGTGACGACGAGCTCGCGGCAGAGCTCACCGAACAGCACGCCACCTTCCAGCGACGAGACGCCGTACGGGCCGCGGCCCGAGCTGCTCGCCAAGGGGCCAGTCTCGATGAGATCCTCGTCCGGACCGACCACTTCCTGGCCAGCGACCAGGCGATCCCGCTTGGTGACGATCGGTGGACGACTCCGGAGATCCTTCGTCTCGAACAGCGAGTCCTGGAGCTTGCCGCACGACCGGCTGACGAGCGCCTGGCCGCAGATCGCAGTTGCGTTGCGGCAGCCATCTCCGCTCGACCATCCCTCAGCATCGAGCAACGCGCCATGGTCGAGACGCTGTGCCTCGACGGACGACCGCTCGCCGTCGTCATCGGCCGGGCGGGCGCAGGCAAGACGTTCACCCTGGACGCGGTGCGGGAGGGCTTCCAAGCCTCCGGGCACCGGGTCATAGGGATCTCCCTGGCCGCCCGAGCGGCCCGAGAGCTCGAGGCCGGCTCAGGCATCGCTTCTTCGACGGCGCATTCGCTCCATGCGGCAGTGGCGACGGGGCGCGTCCGACTTCGATCCGGGGACGTCCTCGTCGTCGACGAGGCCGGCATGGTCGGGACCCGACTCCTCGCAGCCTTCGTCGAGGAGGCGGCCACAGCGAAGGCCAAGATCGTCCTCGTCGGAGACCCAAAACAGCTACCGCCCGTCGAGGCCGGTGGCCTCTTTTCTGCCCTCGACCAGCGACTCGACGTGATCGAGCTGACGGAGAACCGCCGCCAGCGAGACCCCGAGGAGCGGGCCATCACGGCGGCGCTGCGGGCCGGCCACAGCCGTGTCGCCCTCGAACGCCTCGACGAGCACGGCCACGTCACGATGGGCCGAAACAGCGACGCCCTCAGGGATCAGATGGTCGTCGACTGGTGGTCGCACCGGGAGAGCGGTCACGACGTCGTCATGGGCGCCGTCCACCGCAGCGACGTACGGGACCTGAACGGCCGGGCCCACGCCGCTCTAGAAGCCGCCGGGCAGCTCGGCCCCCTTGTGGCGATCGTCGAGGAGCAGCGGTACTGCGTCGGTGACCGCGTACTCGCCCTCAAGAACCGCTACGACCTCGGCATCCTCAACGGCGACCTGGGCCGCATCACCGGTGCCGATGGGCGGGGGGTCCACATCCACAGCGACAGCGGTCGCGAACTTGTCCTGCCGCTCGACTACCTCGCCGAGCACGTCCAGCACGGCTACGCCCGCACCGTTCACAAGACCCAGGGGCTCACCTGCGAGGTCGCGCTGCTGCTCGGCGACGACACCCTCTACGCCGAGCTCGGCTACACGGGGCTGACCCGCGGCAGTCACGAGAACCACCTCTACGCCGTGGCCGTCGAGCCGAGCGATGCCGAAGGCCACGACCTCTCCCACGTGATCCGGGCTCTCGACACCAGCCGAGCCAAGACCGCCGCCGTCGACTACCTGGAGGAGATTGCTCGTTGATGCGCACGCAACCACAGCCCACTCGTGGTGACGACGACGTCACCATCCCCGCCACCATCATCGGCATTGCTTCCGGCGCCGGGCTCCTGCACTGGCTGGCGGCCAACCTCGCTGCCCTCTTGGGGCGGGGACGCCCTCTCGATGCCAACCCGATCGATGCAGTCGTCGCCCTTGTCGGGTTACCCGATCACGCCAGCGATCCGCGGCTGGCCTGGGAGGAACCGGCGCGATCGAATCTGCCGGGGCCCGTCGTCTACTGGTTCGCCGTCGCCGCCGTAGTGCTTGCCGCCATCGTCGTTGCTGGAGTGGTCGCCCGCTGGCTGGGCGAGCGTCGGCACGAGCCACCGGACAAGCGCCGTCGGCTCGGCACCGAGACGCAGGCGCGCCTGGCGACCACCGGCGACCTACGGCCGCTGTTGACACGGCGGCCCGTGCCCGGGCGCTTCGTGCTCGCTCGCTGGGGCCGACGGTGCCTGTCGACCGAGGGGGAGAACAACCGGCATCGCCGAGCTGTTCAGGGAGCCGTCGCCGTCTTCGGACCGTCCCAGTCCGGCAAGACGACCGGGCTGATCGGCGGTGTCGCTGCGTGGGCTGGTCCGGCCATCGTTTCGTCGGTCAAGAGTGACCTGGTTCGAGCGACTGTCGACATCCGGTCAGGGCGCGGCGACGTCAAGGTCTTCGATCCGCTCGGTGTGACCGGCCGGACCTCGGCGACTTGGAGTCCGCTCCGGGGTGCGGCCGACCTCCCGCACGCGCTCGCGGCCGCCCAGATGCTGGCCCGAGCAGGCGGCGACGAGGGGTCCAACGATCGATTCTGGCGGGGCCAGGCCGAGCAGCTCATCGCCGCCATGCTCTGGACCGCCGCCAACACCGAGGGGCACACGATGCGCCACGTCGTCCGATGGGTCCTCGAGCTCGACCGTCCCCAGGATGGCGGAGGTGGCACCCTCGCTCCGCTTGTCCGCCTCCTCACCGATCATCCGGAACCGTCGACGGCTCTTGCGGCGCGACAGGTGCAGGGCTGGCTACACGGCCAGTGGAGCACGGACCCGAGGACCACTTCGAGCGTCTACGCCACGGCTCGCAATGCTGTCTGGCCCTGGGCTGACCCGAAGATCGCTGCGACCGCCGACAGCTGCGACATCACCCTCGACTGGCTCCTCGGCGGTGCTAACACGCTCTACCTCTCCGCGCCACTGGGGGACGAGTCCCGCATCGGCATCGTGTTCGCCGTTCTTCTCCACGACCTCATCAGCCAGGCCTTCAATCGCTACAACCACTCCGGAGACCCGCTCGATCCGAGGCTCCTCGTCCTCCTCGACGAGGCGGCGAACACTCCCTTGCCCAAGCTGCCGCAGTGGGCCTCGACCGTCACCGGCGCCGGCATCCAGCTCGTCACCGTCTGGCAGTCCAAGGCCCAGCTCGATCAGATCTATGGCCGGGACGCGGAAACTGTCCTCACCAACCATCGCTCGAAGCTCGTCTACCCCAGCAGCTTGAGCGACCTCTCGACAGTGCAGTACATCAGCGACCTGGTCGGCGACGAGCACGTCCGTAGCGACCTCGACGAGCGAAGCGGCTGGACGGTCAACCCAGAACGCCCGTCGGGGCGCAGCCCGGGTACCGCCGTTCCCTTCCTCCCGGCAAGCACCCTCCGCCGAGCCCAAGTGGGCGACGCCTTGCTCATTCACGGCAGCCTTCCGCCCGCTTGGATACCGGCCAAAGGGCGTGCCACTGGAAGGGGTTGAGCCAGCGCGAGCCGTCCCAACGTAGGGACGAGTGTGGCTTCGCATGAACACCTTCGATGCAAGCTCTTGGGCCAGACGAGGCGCAACCAGGCCCCCGGCAACAGCCGGGGGCCCACCTCATTGTGTTGGCAGTGCCTTCGACAGGGGCGGCGTCAAGGGTCCGCTCCCGCCGGCCTGCGGCCGCCCTTGACCCCGCCCCACTTGCGAGATGACCCACCTACCCTCCCGGATCGCCACGGATCCCGAGACTGCGTGCGAGCGCAGCCTCGGCTTGTGCCCCGACAAGGAGGAGCAGCAGGTCCAGGGGGAGGCTCCCGACCCCACTCGGGGTTGCCTCGGGGTGGATGACGGCGGCCTGAGGAGCGACGAGGTACGTCCCCTCGCGGAACCTGGGGTGCCGTTCGGCGAAGACCTGGAGACCCGTCCGACTGTGCTGGGGGGAGGAGGCGATCTCGAGCGCAAGAGGTCGGTCGGGATGGTCGAAAACCAGGTCGACTTCGTGCTTGCCGTCCCGCCAATGGTAGAGGCGGCTGCCGGTGTGGAGGGCGAGCGACCGCAGGGTCGCAGCCACGAGATTCTCAACGAGCGTCCCTTGTTCCTCAGGGTTGTCGAGAGGGGCGAGACCCCGCTGCAGAGCAGCGTTCCTGATGGCTCCGTCGACGAAGTAGAGCTTCCTGCCTCGCTTCTGCACCGAGGACTCCCGTCCGGAGTAGTTGGCGAGGGTGAAGACCAGGAACGCCTGCTCCAGATAGGAGAGGTAGCGGTCGAAGGTCGGCTGGGACAGGCCGAGGTCCTTGCCGATGCCCGATGGTGAGAGCACGCCCGTGATCTGGGCGGCGAGCACGTACAGGAGCCGCTCGAGCATGAGCGGGTTGTCGACGCCGAACGACTGGGGGATGTCCTTGTAGATGGCCCGTTCCACCGCGTCGCTGCGAAGGATCTGCTGCGACTGCAGCAGGCTGTCCGACTCATCGTCGGTGGCATTCCCGGGGCGCGTGAGAAGTTCGGGGAACCCGCCGACGAGCATGAAGGTTCGTCTCAAGGCCGCCAAGTCCCCGTCGGATCGGCGACCGGGGGCAAGGGCGGCGATGCTGGCGCCAAGATCGTCACCGATGTCCACATGCGGCCGGCGGTCGATGAGGTCGAGGAACTCGGGGAACAGGTACGGCGTCAGATGCTGTTCTGACCATCGGCCGATCCCGCTCTCGAGGCGCCGCTCCCGCAACGCGGCAGTTGCGCTCGAGGTAGCAGCGATACGAACGGGCCAGGCGTCGTCGTAGAACGTCTTCAGCCAGAGATCCCACCGGTCGGTGTAGACGAGCTCGTCGAGCATGAGGTATGCCGGCCGTTCGGCACTCGCATCACATGCGGCGATGGCGGCCCGCACGAGGCTCTCGAGGCTTTCCTGGAGCAGCAGCGGGTGATCGAGGCGCATCCACCAGATGCGGGCAGGTTCGATGCCGTCGTTGATCAGATGACGAACGGTCTGGTAGAGCGCAGTCGTCTTGCCAACACGTCGCGGCCCGAGGACCAGCTGGTATCGGTGTGGGTCGTCGTTGCGGAGCCGGCGCCACAGCAACTGCGCCAGTGGTCGTTCGACCTTACGAGCGAGCGAGTCGGGAACCGCACCCCTTCGTTGCCATGGGTTCTGCTCATCGAAGACCCGCTGGAGGTCTTCCGGA
>JADDPU010000118.1 GCA_016781725.1 Rubrobacter sp.
CAGGGCCTCCAGGGCCCTCACCCCTCCGGTCTGGAGGTCGACGATCGGCTGGTAGTGGACCACGAACTCCCCCCGCTCCACCGCTCTCCTCAGGTCGTTCTCCGCCAACAGCCTGTCGATCGCCCGCTTGTACATGGCCGGGTCGAACACCTTGTAGCCAGAGCCCTCGCCCTTGGCTATGTACATCGCCGTGTCGGCGTTCCTCATGAGGTCCTCGGGTCGCTCGGTGCGATCCTTGCCGAGCGCTATGCCGATGCTGGTCCGGGCGTAGAGCTCCCGGCCTTCCAGCACGAACGGGCCTCCGAACCCCTCGATGATGCGCTCCGCCACCCGCACCGCATCCTCCAGACCGTCGACGTCCTCCAGGAGCACTACGAACTCGTCTCCCCCGAAACGGGCCAGGGTGTCCTCTGGCCTCAGGGACCTCCTAAGGCGCTGGGCCACCACCACGAGCAGCAGGTCTCCCGCCTCGTGACCCAAAGAGTCGTTGATGCTTTTGAAGTCGTCCAGGTCCATGAACAGTACGGCCACCTTGCGGCCCTTCTTCCGCCCGGTGCGCCTGAGGGCCTGCCCCAGGCGGTCCAGGAAAAGCCGCCTGTTCGGCAGGTCGGTAAGCGGGTCGTGGAAGGCCTGATGCTCCAGTCGCTCCTCCAGGACCTTGCGTTCGGTGACGTCGTGGACGGTGCCGATCATCCTCAGCGGCCCTTCCCCCTCGCCGCGGACCACCTCAGCCTGACTGCGGACCCACCTCACCTCCCCATCGGGCCTCCTTATACGGTGCTCGTGATCGTAGCCCTCGACCTCGCCGGAGAGTGCCTCCTCGATCTTCCTCCTGTAGCGGGGCAGATCCTCGGGGAAGAAAGCCTCCTCGGCCTTCTGGCGGAGGTCCATCCCCTCGTCAGGGTCGAGGCCGTGGATGCGGTAGGTCTCCTCGGACCACCACACCTCCCCCGTCACCAGATCCCACTCCCAGGTTCCCAGGTGGGCTATGCGCTGGGACTCGGCCAGGCTGGCCTCGCTCCTCCTGAGCGCCTCCTCGGCCTCCTTGCGTTGGGTGACGTCCGTCTGCACCCCGAGCCAGTAGAGCGGCTCTCCCCCCTCGTCGCGCACCAGCGTCGCCTCGTCCCGCAGCCACACCCACCGCCCGTCTTTCGCGAACTGGCGGTACTCCATGGCGAAGTCGTCGCCGCTCTCGTTGGTGCGTTCGTCCTCCTCCAGCAGCCGCTGCCGGTCCTCAGGGTGCATGATAGAGATCCAGTGGT
The DNA here is from genome assembly GCA_016781725.1 of Rubrobacter sp. Taxonomy (GTDB): domain Bacteria; phylum Actinomycetota; class Rubrobacteria; order Rubrobacterales; family Rubrobacteraceae; genus Rubrobacter_D. The sequence continues at coordinate 1,263 of JADDPU010000118.1, forward strand.
CGGGGTCGGCCAGGCACTCCTCCGGGGAGTAGCCCAAGATGGCCTCGTTCTGGGGGCTTACGTAGGTAGTGCGGCCGGGCTCGGTAGGTTGTTGGACGTAAACGATGGCGGGTAACCGCTCGACGAGGTTGCGATACTTCTCCTCAGCCTCCCGACGCCTGGCCTCGGCCTCCTTGCGCTCGGTGACGTCCCTGACGTTGATCACGACCCCCGCAACAGCCGGATCGTCTAGCCGGTTGTTGCGCACTACCTCGACGTGCCGCCACGAGCCGTCGGCACAGCGTGCCCTGAACTCCATGGGCGGCAAGGCCCCTGCTGGCGTCACGAGGGTCTCGGCCAGAGCCTCCAATGCCCTCTCAAGGTCCTCCGGGTGGACGTAATGGAAGACTCGGGTGCCGGTCACCTCTTCGGGGGTATACCCGAGCATGGCCTCGACGGCGGGGCTGACGTAGCGCACGGTGCCGTCGGCGTCGAGGATCGCCACGACGTCGAGAACGTGTCGAAGCAGGGAGCCGAAGGACCCCCCGCCCTTCCCAAGCGCCTCGTCGTCTCCCTTACGATTCTCTTTGGGGCTCACCAGACCCTCCGAACGCCGCTCGTACCAGGTCCCACGGTGACCCTACCCCGGCCGGCCCGATCCCTCGCACGGAACCCGCTTTCGAGCCACCCCTCGGTCATCGCAATACCAATCCCCACCTTACAACATCCCGAGCACCGCGTCCCCGGCTGCTCACCCTGAACGGGCCCGACCTCATACAGGTTTACGCCGCATCCAAGATGTAGACGCGAACTCACGCCCGTTCGTACCCCAATTGATCGCAGATGCCGCCCTGTCCTTGGCCGACTACTTGTGGGAGTCGTCGTTGTCCTGGCATTCTGAGGCGGGCCTACCGACGCCCCGACCTTCTCCCGCGCGCCGAACGTCTGAGAGCCCCCTCGACACCAAATTCGCACAACGCGCTACCTCCACGCACCCGGGCGAATGGGACGTGTCCCTTAAAGCAGCCTCGGCGGTTCGACCCCGGTTGTCTACGAGGTCTAGAACGGTCCCTTCGCCCCCTCTTGGCGTCCCTCG
>JADDPU010000162.1 GCA_016781725.1 Rubrobacter sp.
AGATCCTTTACGACAGGCGGCGGCTGTACAGCTTTCGTAGCCCCGGCTCCCCGTCATCGAGGACGGCCCCCTCGAAGGTGATCCTTGCGCGGCGGCCTTCGAGGTGCACGGTGGCTACCTGGTTGTCGAACAGGAGAGCGTCGTGGGTGAGGCGCCACGTGAGCGGCTCGCTCTCGACGCCGGCGAGGCGGGCGAGGAGACGTCCGATGAAGGCCGCGGGTTTACTCCAGGCGCTGCTCTGAAGGCGGGACTTCTCGCCGGGGAGGTGGTTGCGAAGGGGAGAGCAGACCGCCTGGTAGATGCGGCTCTCGGTACCGCCTCGAAACTCGGCTTCGGCGAGGTAGCCGTGGTGGACGTCGCCGGAGAGGATGAGGACTGTGGAGGGTGGGTCGCCCCGCTCTCCCGTGGCTACGGCCCCGATCAGGCCGGCCATGGCGGCGAAGGAGTCGTGGAAGGAGGCCCAGTGGTCGAGGTCCTCGGAGCGGCGGAGGCCCTCTGCCCAGGACGCGAAGCGGGCTCCCCAGGCGCCGCGGCTCAGCCTCTCGGTCCAGGCCTGAACGTGGTGCATGCCGGGACCGAGCAGCACTGGTAGAGAGGTGCCGAGGAGCAGGTGGTCGAAGCCGCCGGTCGCCCGCTCCTCGATCCAGCGCCGCTCGTCAGCGTCCACCATCGCGCGGCTTCCCTCCTCGAGGATCCTGCCGCCGCGGGTGTCCACCACCAGAAGGCGCGTGTTGCCGAAGTCGCGGTGGTAGCTCCAGCGGGTGCCGTCGGGCTCCCGGTGGGTGCGGTAGGCGAAGTCGCTAAGGATGGGCCAGGCGTCGTCCGAGTTCAGGACCTCGGCGTAGAGGGCGTCTCTGCCGAGGTCCTCCGGCGAGAGGTTGCCGAGGTGCTGGTAGATCCAGTACGAGGCGTAGCCGCCGACGATCTGGTCGTTCCACCAGGGTTGGTGGCGCATCTCCTCGACCCAGGCGGCGGAGATGTTCCAGTCGTCGCCGACCTCGTGGTCGTCGAAGATCATGGCCGAGGGCACGGTGGAGAGTAGCCAGCGGATCGCGGGGTCTCTCCAGGCGTCGCGGTAGATCCTGGCGTACTCCTCGAAGTCCGCGACCACCTCGCCCGGGGGGTTCTGGGCGTCGCGACGCTCTCTGATGAATTCCAGGGTATCGAAGGGTGGTTTGTGGGCGTAGATCTGGTCCCCCAGCAAGACCAGCGCGTCGGGTAGTTCCTCGACCGGCTCGTCTTTCAGGCGCATGGCCATCGCGTAGAGGGCGTCCACCCCGAGACCCCGCTCGTCCTCTTCGTGGCTCAGGCTGTAAGGAGATTCGTGCGGGGCGCAGATGCGGCACGAACCGAAGACGAGTTTCACCTCCTCCGCCTGGCCAGGAGCACGAATCGCGCTTGGGGGGAAAGACGAGTCGGGCTCGGGCCAGACTTTCTCCCCATCGAGATGCACCTCGTACGCGCTGGCCTCTCCGGGCTCGAGGCCCGTCACATGGACGAGCGCGTAGTGGTGGCCCGCAACGCAGAACGTGGGCGAGGAGCAGCCCAGCACCCCGACCTCGCAGGCGGCGTCGGTCTCGACCCAGACGGTGGCTTCCGTGGGACCCACGTGGCGCAAGAGCGGGCCGAGGACGAGGTCAGGCACGGGCTTTCGGAGTGGCGCGCGGGCGAACCAAGACGGCGCTATCGTACACGAGGCGGCCGGGCCGCGCGACGGCCCGCCGCCGGGTTCCCGCTAGGTACCGCGGGGGTGCGGGTAGACCAGGCCCGTCCGCCGCCCGGACTACCTTGGTCGAGACGCTCCCGATCCGCACCCGGCGGATCCTACCCAGGCCGCGGCTGCCGACCGGGATCAGGACGGTAGCGTCCGTCTCCCCGGCCTCGCCCAGTATGGTGCGCCCTATACCGTCCGTGCCGTCGATACCCGCGTCCGCGACGAGCTTCACCTCGGGACGGCTTCCAAGGAGGTCTTCCAGATCCCTCGCGCGGCCGTCGAGTTCGGTGTGCGCCTCGCTCAGAGCTTCCTCGACCATGCTAGATTGGGGCGGGCCCTCGGCCCTGGAAGCCTCCAGCACCCGCGGGTAGACCTGCACCAGCGCGTGAGTTCCGGAATACGAAGACGCCCGAACTGACGTTTCGTGCCCTCCTTTCGTGCCGTCCTATTAGGCGGCAGTAGCCTGCAATTCCGGTTGGAACCAGCGATGGTGCGTTGAGTGCACATAGAGGTGGCTTGGCATCTCTATTCGGCGAAGCCGGTGGAAGGGAGGTTCTGCGAACTACTTCGGCTTCAGGGGGTTCTCGGAACTTCGCATAACCCGCGTTCGC
>JADDPU010000053.1 GCA_016781725.1 Rubrobacter sp.
CTCGGCCGTGATCGGGGTGCAGTCCGACCGCAGGGGCGTGGTCTGGATCATGGATATGGGCGGCGGAGGGCTTCCGCCCAAGCTGGTGGCCTGGGATACCCGGCGCGACGAGCTGCACCGGGTCGTCACGATCCCCCCGCACGCCACGGTGCCCAACTCCTTCCAGCAGGACCTCGCCATAGACGAGGTCAGGGGGGCCGTCTTTATAGCGGACGTGGGCCGCGGCGACCTCTTCGGGCCGAGCGACCCGGCCATCGTGGCGGTCGACTTGCACACGGGTTACGCGTGGCGCGCGCTCGAGGGACATCCGAGCCTGCAGCCCGACGAGGGCCTCTCCGTCGAGATCGAGGGCCGCCCTATACGCGCCCAGAACCCGCAGGGCGAAGCACAGGAGCCGAAGATCGGCCTCGACCCCATCGTGATAGACCCGGCCAACGAGTGGGTCTACTACGGCTCGATTCACGGCACGAGCGTCTACCGCGTCCGCGCGGCCGACCTGCTCGACAGGAGCCTCCCCGGGGACGAGCTCTCCGCGAGGGTAGAGCGCTACGGCGAGAAGGCCCCTTGCGACGGCATCAGCATCGACGGTGCCGGCAACGTCTACGTAACGGATCTCGAGAACAACGCCGTCGGGGTGACGACGCCCGACGGCGCCTATCGGGTCCTGGTGGGCGACGACGAGCACCTCAGGTGGCCTGATGGCTTTAGCCACGGCCCCGATGGCTACCTCTACGTGGCCGTCAGCCAGCTCCACCGCTCCGCGGTCTTTAACGCCGGGGAGGAGACGTCGCAGGCACCCTTCGAAGTCCTGCGCTTTCGGCCCCTGGCGCCGAGCGCCGTGGGCCGCTAGGGTCCTCCCCGACGCTACCGGCATCGCGATCGGGCCCTCTTCCCTACCCCGGCGTAACGGGAGCAGAGGGGGGGTTCTCTTTCATCAGGCGAACCCCCACCCGCCCCGTCACTGGGTTGCAGGCTCTTTTTGCCCCACCACTTCGCCTCGAAATACCACGCCTTCGCCTGCTCGCCGGAGCCCCTCCGGTCCTAATCCAGCCGGTCGCCGAAGGCGGCCACCGCGTTGGCCTTCAGGGCTACGCCGGTCGCTCCGCCGGTCGGCACCACGCGGAGGCCTCTAGGGGGCGGTGGTGTTGCGCTCGTGCACGAAGACGTCGTAGGCGTTGTTGGTGTCGTTTGCCACCAGGTTTCGTGCGCGGGAGGCGAAGGCAACCAACCCCCCGCCGTAGCCGAGGGAGGCGTTGTCGCTGCTAGCGTTGCCCTGGTTGCCCGAACTGCTGACGCTAACCCGCCTGGTCGTGCCCGTCTGCAGGTCGTGCACGAAGACGTCGTACTCGCCGTTGGTGTCGTCTCTCACGAGGTTTCGCGCGCGAGAGTCGAAGGCTACGAAGCGCCCGTTCTCGCTGATGGAAGGGTAGCGGCTCGTACCGTTCGCCTGGCTGCCCGCGCTGCTTACGCTAACCCGACGGGTGGTGCCCGTCCTCAGGTCGCGCACGAAGACGTCGCGGACGCCGTTGGTGTCGTTCCTGACGAGGTTTGAGGCCTCGGAGGAGAAGGCGACGAAGCGCCCGTCGGCGCTGATGGAGGCGTCGTCGCTGCTACCGTTCGCCTGGTTCTCCGAGCTGCTGACGCTAACCCGCCTGGTCGTCTCTGGGGCCTGGTCGCGCACGAAGACGTCGTAGTCGCCGTTGGTATCGTTTCCGACGAGGTTAGTGGCCTCGGAGGAGAAGGCCACGACGCTCCCACTAGAGTCAATAGAGGGGGAGTGGCTCGTACCGTTCGCCTCCCTGTCCAAGCTGCTGACGCTCGCCCGGTAGGTGATCGTTGTATCCCGGCGGTGCACGAAGACGTCGCGCCTGCCGTTGGTGTCGGGTTCTTCCTCGAGGTTCGTGGCGAGGGAGTCGAAGGCGACGGTCTGCCCGTCGCCGTTGATAGAGGGACGGGTGCTGCTGTTGTTACCCTGGACCCGCGGGTCGGAAGAGCCGTAGCTATCGACGCTCACCAGCTCGGTGTCCCCCGTGTGGCGGTTGTGCACGAAGACGTCGTAGGCAGCGCCGTTGGTGTCGTCCCTCACCAGGTCTGGGGCATTGGACTCGAAGGCGACGAAGCGCCCGCCAGCGTTGATAGACGGGTAGCGGCTCGTACCGTTCGCCTCCCTGCCCGAGCTGCTGACGCTAACCCGCTCGGTCGTCCCCGTACGCAGGTTGCGCACGAAGACGTCGCGGTCGCCGTTGTCGTCGTTTCTGACGAGGTCCGAGGCCTCGGAGGAGAAGGCGACGAAGCGTCCATCGGCGCTGATG
>JADDPU010000306.1 GCA_016781725.1 Rubrobacter sp.
CAGTGACGCGCCGCCCCAGGGGCATGACCGTTAGCGGCAGGACCGGCTAGCGATCCACCGCTCGCCCCTCCGGGCGACGGGCGCACTCCGTGGCGGCGGAGAGCGGGTGAGGGGAATCGAACCCCCATCACCAGCTTGGAAGGCTGGGGCTCTACCGTTGAGCTACACCCGCGCGTAGTCGGCTACCCGAGCTTCGCGTGGTCCCGCCAGCTTCGCGCCAGCTAGGCTGTCGGGGCGAGAGGATTTGAACCTCCGACCCCCTGCTCCCAAAGCAGGTGCGCTACCAGGCTGCGCCACGCCCCGCGGAGACCAGGCCTGAGTATAGCAAAGGGGTGTCAGGCTTTAAATTACGGTCGCCGGGGCTACGGCCTCTATCTCCTCGTCCAGGAAGCGTCCGCCGAGAGCCGCGAACTCGTCGGGGTCGGCGCTGCAGACGTAGGCCGGCACGCCCTCGTCGTCGAGGTGGCGCGGGCGTCGCAGTTGGTTGCGGCGCGAGAGGACGCGGCCAACCTCAAGCGCGGTCTGGCCCGCGGAGGAGATCAGGCGCACCTCAGGCCCTAAGATGCGGTTGATGGGGGCCGAGATGAGCGGGTAGTGCGTGCACCCGAGCACTACCGCATCAACCCTGCGCTCCATCAGGGGCTCGAGGTATCCGCGGGCCACGCCTTCGAGTTTGGGGCCGTCGACCACGCCGGTTTCGATCAGGGGCACGAACTCGGGGCACGCCTGCTCTTGCACCTCGACCCCGGCGTCGTGGGCGTGAACTGCCCGCCTGTACGCCCCGCTGGACGCCGTCAGGGGCGTGGCCAGGACCCCGACGCGCCGGTTGCGCGTCTCGTCGACCGCGGCCCTGGCCCCTGGCTCTATCACCCCGATTATAGGTACGTCGAACGAGCGTTGCGACGCCCTCAGGGCCGCCGCCGTCGCTGTGTTGCAGGCGATCACCACCAGCTTCACGTCCATGCCGATGAGGTAGTTGATGATCTCAAAAGTAAACCACCGGACCTCGGCGAGGTCCCGAACCCCGTAGGGAACCCTCGCCGTATCCCCGAAATACACGGTGTGCTCGTACGGTAGACGGTCCCGGATCTCCGCCAACACCGTAAGCCCACCGACGCCGGAGTCGAAAACGCCTATGGGCCGCGGATCGCTCACGGGGCCTTATTATATCCGTTTCTCTGGCGAATCATGCTTGTGCCACCGAGGACAAAAAAGGGCCGCCCGGTCGGACCGGGCGGCCCTTTAGTGGAGGCGGCGGGATTCGAACCCGCGTCCGCGAGCGCGCCGTCCGTGAGATTCTACGAGCGTAGCTCCCGGTTTAGTTTCGCCTTACGCGACGGACCGGGGCGCCGCCGCGGGGCTAGCCCGTTGGATGTCCCCCCCGCGCACCGGGCCAGAACCCGGAGGGTGATCCCACTCAATGACACCGGGAACCGGGACGTGGGCTTCCCGGACCGATGGGCTACTCTTTAGTTAGGCAGCCATCGCAACGTTGTCGTTGGCGAGTATCTTTTGTCGCCGGCGTTTTACGAGTCTCCAGCAAACTCGGCTCGTCTCACAGGACGCTGACCACTCCCGTCGAAGCCTATGCGCCCCCTTGTGAAGGAGTATTTTACCACTTTGGAAGGAGGTGCTCCAATCCTCGGGCTACCGGCGGAGGCGCTCCTTCATGGCGCGCGCGATCTCGCGGTCGGCGGTCTTCTTGGCGATCTCGCGCCGCTTGTCGTACTGGCGCTTGCGGCTGGCGACGGCGAGCTCGAGCTTGACGTTGCCGTTCTTGGAGTAGAGCTTTAGGGGGATGAGGGTCTTCCCCTCCTCCTGGCTCTTGCCGATGAGGCGGTCTATCTCTTTTCGGTGCAGGAGCAGCTTGCGGTCGCGGGTCGGGAGTTGGCGCTCCTGCCTGGCGTTCGCGTAGGGCGAGATGTGCGCCCCGATCAGGAACACCTCCCCGTCCCTGACCCGCGCGTAGCTCTCCTTGAGGTTGGCCCGGCCCTCCCTCACGGACTTGACCTCGGGGCCTGTCAGCTGGATGCCGGCCTCGTAGGTCTCGTCTATGCTGAAGTCGTGCAGGGCCTTCTTGTTGCGCGCGAAGTCCGTCACAGGTGTTTCACCACCCTAAGCTCGGCCCGCTGCATCAGCGGGAGAACGTCGAGCAATTCTACCAGGACCCGGTCACCCACCCTGTATGAGGCCCCGATGGTCCTGTTCGAGAGGACGACACCGCTTGGCTCGATCTCCCACCAGCCAGGCAGCTTGCTGACGTGGACGAGGCCCGTTGCCCCCGTCTCGAGCTCGACGAAGAGGCCGAAGG
>JADDPU010000493.1 GCA_016781725.1 Rubrobacter sp.
CATCAGCCGCCCTCTCCCCCGAGGTAGCAACGGTCGCGGAGGGCGGGCTCTCCTATGAGCGATATGCCTCTGTACCAGGACGCCCCGGCAGCGGACGGATCTACGACGCCAGGTAACGTACCTTTCCCTCCCGGATGCCCGGGGCTCTTGCGCCGCAGGGAGCGGTGACAGGAGATCCCACCCCTACCGCACCCGCGATGAAAGGAAGGTAGCGGGATGCCCAAGGCGCCACCCGCTACCTTCCAGAACCTGCCCGACAAAAAGATCACTCCAAATACGTCTCCAAGATTCGCAACTAAGTGTAGCAAAAGTGCTGGAACAAATTCGGGTTTGCAACATCGCAACCCCGCGCGGGGGTGAAAGGGATCACGTCCTGCGGGGCACGGATGAGGAAGCGCCGGGACGTCCGGCGCGCAAAGAGGAGAGGGAGGCACGTGTGGTTCTTGGACGAGTCCGGGCTGATCTTGTCTTTACGGTCATCTCGGGAGGCTACTCAACAAAACCGTGCTCTCGGGATCCCTGGCTGATAGCCTAGGCGATCCCCCGGGGTTTGGACTTCCATCCTCAGGTCCCCGTTACCCGCTCCGGGTAAGGGCGCTTATTCGATGCCCTCGAGGAGCGCCATGAGGTTGCGTTTCCGGCGGTGGGCGGCACGGACCGAGCCGAGGTAGGCGGCGAACTCCGGCTCGCGTCCGGTACGGTGCATCAGGTCCCGCACCTTGAGGATGAGGTCGCGGGCCTCGCGGTAGGCTCCCTTATCCTTGTGATCTATGAGCGCCTCGATGCGGTCCCGGTACACGGTGATGGCGTCTTCGGGGTGGTCCCTCTCGCGCGCGGCGGCCAGCTCCAGCCACAGGCCGGCCGAGCAGCCGCCCTCCACGGCCTCGCGCCACGCCTCATCATAGCGGCGTTCCCAGAGGAAGATGCGGACCAGCGTCGAATTATCGGGGCGGAACCACCGGCTCTCCACGAGCGAGGCGGTCTGCTCGCGGACGCGGTCGAGGGCCTTCTTGCGCCACGCCTGCCAGTCCTCCAGCCGTTCGGTGAAGGACTTCAGCTTCCGGTAGTTCTCGAGGTGGGGTCTCGTGGCAAACTCCTCCCACATGACCTCCATCGCGTCCTCAGGGCGCCCGCGCTCGCGGTACTCCCGCGCGAGGAACTCCCGCAGCCTGGGGTCCGGGTCGGGGAACTCCCTTACCCCGCGCTCCGCCCATGCGAGCGCCTCGCCGCGCCTCCCGGCCTGGCGGTAAAGTTCGGCGATCTCCAGGTACGTGTGGTCCCGTGAGAGGTCGCGGCTCTTGACCGCCACCAGCTCGTCCACGTCGTCCGAGCGGCGGGCGAGCGTCTCCATCACGCGGGCGATGCGGAACCGCCTGCGGTAGCCCTCCGGGTCCCTCTCGCCCGGACCGAGCCGGGAGACGCGCGACCACTCCTCCCCGGCGAGCCTCCGGTACTCCGCGAGGCCCCGCTCTCCGAGCACGCCGGCGTAGGTCTCGGACGCCCCGAAGAAAGTGTCGTACGGACCGTTGATCTCCCACTCGAAGAGACGGTGCGCGAGCGTCTCCGGCTCCGGCCCCGCGCGCTCGCAGGCCGCGAGATGCAGCTCCTTCAGGTCCTGCGCGACGCTGCTCACGTGGCCGCCCGAGTCGTATTCCATCGCGCTCTCGGCGGTCCTGAGGGCGTACTCGGTAAGACCTAACGCCTCGTCCGCGAAACCTCTGTCCAGCAGCCCGGAGATGGCTCCGAGGACGCCCTCCACGCGCTGCGTGTACTCCCATCCGGAGCCGTAGTCCAGAAAACCGCCCGGGTGCAGGGCGTCTTCGATAACGTGGCGGAAGGCGGCGAGGTCCGGCCCCTCCGGCTTTTCGGACGCGGCCCGCAAGAGCAGACGCTCCCGCAGCAGCTCGTCCTCCGCCGCCCGGTCCAGGATGATCCCCACCAGAGCGTCCCCGTCCAGTCGCTCGAGGTACGCCCGCACCTCGTCCATCGTGACGCCGGCCGGTCCTGTGGCTTCCACCGTACCGCTCGCTTGCTCGAGCCACGCAAGACCGGCCGCCACGCAGTGCTTGCAGAACTCACCGTCCACCCCGAGAGGACAGGTACACGAGTAGCGCAACCCATCGTCGGCGGCCCGAAGCTTCACGCGGTACTCGTGAGTCCCGACCACCCGCGCCGTAACGATCCCGTCGTGCGCCGTGAAGATGCGCGCCAGACCGTCCCGATGGTACTCCTCGCCGCGCTCGAAATACCGTTCCCCCGCAAGCTCGACCAACGCATCGCGGGTCAATACTTCCTCCATAGTTCCCATGAAGCTCGTCCCT
>JADDPU010000176.1:0-1426 GCA_016781725.1 Rubrobacter sp.
AGGGAGGACGTGATCTCACGGGCCACGGAGCTCCTGAGGTGGCAAGCGGCGCAGGGCGTCCTGCACGTGCGTACCCACGCCGACGTCACCGACCCCGAGCTCACCGGCCTGAAGGCGCTCCTGGAGCTGCGGGAGAAGGTGCGCGGGTGGATCGACGTCCAGATCGTCGCCTTCCCGCAGGAGGGCCTCCTCTCCTACCCGCGGGGCGCCGAGCTCATGGAAGAGGCGCTCAAGCTCGGGGCCGACGTCGTTGGGGGCATCCCGCACTACGAGCACACGCGCGAGATGGCCGCCCTTTCGGTGAAGGAGACGTTCCGCCTTGCGGAGAAGTACGACAGGCCAATAGACGTGCACTGCGACGAGACCGACGACCCCGAGTCGCGCTCCCTGGAGGTTATGGCGGCGGAGGCCATAAGGACCGGGATGGGCTCCAGGGTAACCGCGAGCCACACCACCGCCTTCGGCTCCTACGACAACGCCTACGCCTTCAAGCTCATGGGCTTCTTGGTGAAGAGCGGGATCAACTTCGTGGCGAACCCCCTGATCAACATAACCCTCCAGGGCCGCTACGACACTTACCCCAAGCGGCGCGGCCTGACCCGCGTCAAGGAGCTGTGGCAGAACGGGCTGAACGTCTCTTTGGGCTACGACGACATCATGGACCCGTGGTACCCGCTGGGGACCGGCGGGATGTTGCAGCCGGCGCACATGGCGGTGCACGCCTGCCACATGACGAGCCGGGAGGAGGTGGTCGCCTGCTTCGACATGGTGACGGAGGGGGGCGCGAGAACCCTGGGGCTCGACGGGTACGGGCTCGCGGAGGGGAGCCCGGCAGACTTCGTGCTCGTGGACGCGGCGGACAAGTGGGAGGCGGTGAGGCGCCTCGCGCAGACGACGCTGGTCGTCAAGGGCGGCGAGGTCATAGCGGAGGCCCGTCCGGCGGAGCACCGGCTGATGGGCGAGGTCGTGAATTTCTCTAGGAGGAGCTGATGAACGGACGAGCGGGGCAAGAGCGTGGGGAGCTGGCTGAGGCGGTTCACCTCGAGAGGCACAACAGCATCACGCCGGTCCCAGAGGAGTACAAAGACGCGACGGCCCTCGACCAGTTCTGGATCTGGGCCGGCGCCAACATCGCCCCGATCAACTGGGTCTTAGGGGCTCTGGGGATCGTGCTGGGGCTGGGTTTCTGGGAGACGGTGCTGGTCCTCGCCGTTGGCAACGCGCTCGGGGTGACGATCTTCGGCCTCTTCGTGCTCATGGGGCAGAGAACCGGGGTGACGCAGATGGTCCTCACGCGTAGCGCCTTCGGTCGCAGGGGAGCTTACCTGCCGGCGCTCTTCCAGATGATAATCGCGACGGGTTGGATCGCGGTGAACACCTGGATCATCCTCGACTTGACCGCCGAGTTGCTCGAGAGGGTCGGCCT
>JADDPU010000176.1:1471-2232 GCA_016781725.1 Rubrobacter sp.
GGCCATACAGGTCGGCCTCGCGACGCTCGGCTTCTACGCGATTCGCACCTTCGAGAAGTTCACGGTCCCGGTAACCCTGATCATCCTGGTCGCCATGTCGATCGTCGCGTGGACGAGCGGCAACATCCAGTGGGGCTACGCCGGCGAGGCCGAGGGTGCGGACCGTTGGACGGCGATGAGCCAGGTCATGACCGCTATCGGCATCGGCTGGGGCATCACGTGGCTGGCGTACGCCTCGGACTACTCGCGTTTCGTCCCGCACACGGTATCCCGGGGGAAGCTCTTCTGGGCTGGCGCCCTCGGACAGTTCGTGCCGGTCCTCTGGCTCGGCATCTTGGGGGCCTCTATAGCCACTACCGGCACCGGCGCCGACCCGGCCGTCATCATCGTCAAGACCTTCGGCGCGCTGGCCGTGCCGGTGCTGCTACTGGTGATCCACGGTCCCATCGCCACCAATATCCTCAACGTCTACTCGATGTCGGTCACGGCGCTCGCGATGGACATAAAGATCCCAAGACACGTGCTGGCGATCGCCGTCGGCGTCCTGGCCACCGCCTTCACTACCTACCTCGTCTTCGCCGGCAGCGTGGCGGAGCAGCTCGACTTCTGGCTGGCGAGCGTGGTCGCCTGGGTAAGCCCGTGGGCCGCGATCATGCTGGTCCACTACTACGTGATCCGGCGTGAGAACGTAGACATAGAGGCCCTCTACCAGGGGCCCCGCGAGTCGCGGGTCGGCGACGTGAACTGGGCGGCCATGATCT
>JADDPU010000459.1 GCA_016781725.1 Rubrobacter sp.
CTAAGTGTTGTAGGAATCTCATCTGCCACGAAAACGAGGCGTACCTTACCGGCCTGCAGGTTCGTTTTCGCCTTCTGCCAGAATTCCTCCTCGTTGGTGTCGAGGCCAACCAAGAAATCGGTGATTACCTGCTGAGGATCCTCGTGTTGCGCTTCGAACTCGGCACGGACGGTCTCGACGGGCCAGTAGACTACGGCGTTTGCCGCGTAATCGAGCATCTGGCCCACGACCTCTCTGCGAATACGCGTATCTCTACTGCGCTTCACCTCTACTATGGTGGGTACCGCATCTTGGTCTAAAAACAGGTGATCTACCGACCATCTATAACCGCCACCTTCCTCAGCAGGTACGCCTCTCTCGCGAGAGATGAGCAGCCATCTGCGAGGTTGGGAGGCGTCCATCTGATCCCCAGCCAGCAAGTTGGGGTATTGCGCGAGTAACCCTTGAAGTAAATCCTCAGAGTCGTAGGTCTTCTCGGTCATCTCGACCAGTTGTCCGTCGTTCTGGATCAGGTATATCCCTCCGCTCACGAAAGCCTGCCTCCCCCGCCCTTTTGTCTACCGGCGACGATAATTGACGTTCTTTCTCGCCGTCCCTGAAGGTCAGCCTGAACAGCAAATCGTTTTTCCGATGATACAGTATCGACGATTGTTCCATGCTGGTCGGCAAGGATGCTTCGGTCTGTGGCCTAGCTCTCACCTCATCACCGACTAGGCTTGACACGGTTGTGGTAGTGTTAGTTTTGTTCGCACCGACTGTCGCAGGATCATTTACTGCCGTGCCGCTTGCCAACGCCGCTTTCACGATCTACGTCACACTGGGCAACCTGCGCAACGCTCCTGCTGTCGAAGAACGTGAACCCCAAGATCGTCCAGGAGCTTCTCGGTCACACCTCCATCCAGCTCACCTTAGACACCTACTCGCACTACCTGCCGGACATGCAGGAGAAGGCGGTGGACGCCATGCAGAGCGCCCTGAAGACGCCCTTTCGAGACGGGCCGGAGGCGCAGTAGGCGGCGGCGAAACGGCACAGAATCCTCGGCGCTCCATGCCCCGAGCGCCATCGTTCAAGCTAAAGCTCAGGGTTGTTGAGGGGACGGTTAGGTTGAATGATCGCGCGCGAAGCCGACCATACGCCAGCGAGCACCTCTCTTTGCGGGAGTCGGCCGAGCAGACCGGGAGTGCCAATGCGACACTCCGCCGTCGGCGACACTGCGGTCTCGCCGTCTCCCGCGACGAGCGCGGTTCGGCGGCCGCGAACTTCGACTAGAGTACGCGTACTAGCTCATTGACACCAACTACGTCGCTAAGGCGCGGGAGGGCCGGAGGACGCGATGGACGCCACCAGCGGTTCCTTACTGAACAACCCCCGCTTCTTGCGGCTCTGGATCGGGCAGGCGTGCTCGTTCGTCGGGGACGCCGTGTCGATGGTGGCGTTGGTGATCCTGGTGGTACAGCTCACCGGCAGCGCCGCGGCCGTGGGAGGAGTGCTGGTCGCCCGTCTGCTGCCGACTATCGCGAGCCCGTTGGTCGGCGTCTACGCCGATCGTCTCGACCGGCGGCGCGTGCTGGTCGCAAGCGACCTCGTCAGGGCGATCATCGTTCTGGCGATGGTCTTCACCCGGGAACTGGTGGTCCTCCTCGTGCTGGTCTTCCTCATGGGTCTGGCTCGCGCCTTCTTCAACCCCACCATCCGGGCCGCCTTCCCGGGCGTGGTGGGGGGCGGCGACCTGACGCGGGCCAACGCCTTCGTGAGCGGCACCTTCAGCGTCTCCGTCACCCTCGGTCCGGCGCTGGGAGGGTTGCTCGTCGCCACCGTCGGCGTCGGCGCGGCCTTCGCGCTCGACGCCGCGACCTTTCTTGTGTCCGCCCTCCTCCTGTCCCGGATACCCATGCCCCGCCCGGCGTCGGACGACGACGAAGCGGGTTTCGGCAGGGAGTTGAAGGAGGGATTCAAGTTCCTCGCAGGAACGCGCGTCCCCCTGGCGGTCGTCGCCGGTGCTTTTCTCACGATGCTGACCATCAACCTCACCGTGCCCGCCGAGGTGTTCCTCGCCAAGAGGACCTTCGGGACCGGCGACGCGGGCTACGGGCTGCTCGTGGCCGTTTGGGGCGGCGGGATGGTCTTGGGCTCGGCGCTCATGGCGGTGTTGGGTGGACGGATCGGCGCGCTGCCTTTCTACTTCGCGAGCATCTTCGTCGCCGCCGTGGGGCTCGCGGGGACCGGGCTCGCCCCCACGTTCGTCCTGGCGCTCGGCGCGCTTGCGGTGGCCGGAATCGCCAACGGCATTGACGACGTGGCGGCGAGCACCGTCATCCAGGAGCGGGTTCCCGACGCGTTCTTGGGGCGCGTGTTCTCCCTGAACTTCTTCGGCTTGAGCGCCGGTGAGGTGCTCGCCTACCTGGCGGGCGGCGCGCTCGCGGACGCGGCAGGACCCCGTTTCACGTACCTTCTCGCCGCCACTGCCACCGCCGCCGCCGGATTGCTCGTTGTGCTTTTGGCCGTGACTCGGGTCGCGAACGTCCGAGGGAGATGAGCACCGTCTTGGCGAAACGAGCAAGCTCTTCGCCGCCGCGCGTCGCCCTGTACGCAACCGGGCATCCCGAAGGCGCGGCGCGCGGGTAGGTTCATGAGTAAACGACGGTGCGCCTATACCGCAAGCCCGACGGCATACTCTTCCCGCAAACCGATCAACCGCCTTCGTCGCTCGGATAAGAAGCGGCCCGCGCCGCCTCACCCGCGCGGATGAGGGACGCGACGACGGTCGCCCCCAGGTTCCTCCACTCCCGGTAGGCGTCGACGCAGACCTGGGGCTCCGGCGACCCCTCCAGCAGGGTCAGGGCCTCTTCGTCGCTCTCGGGGGCCACACGCCACTCGAAGTCCCCAAGCACCGGGTTGTACCACCGTATCCGCATCGGCATCCTCTTTGCCAAACGCCACGACTCTGCATCATAGCGCGGAACCGTTCGTGTAACTTGAGTGCCGTGCGGAACAGGCCGGGCTCTTGTTAGTGGGTCTCGGTAGTCCCCGTTTGCGGCGGGGCGATTGCTCCGTCCGGAGAACGATCGCGTCCCGGTGAGCCGGTCGCCGTCGGCAAGCCAAAGCGATCGTCGGAGGCGGAGGCGTAGTTCTCGTCGTTCGCGTCGAGGACCCTCAAAAACGTCCTAACGACGTCTCGGTCGAGCCCTTTCCCGGCCAGATCCACCAACCCGCGTCGCGCCTCGTGCTGCGGCAAGCCCGGGCTGTGCGGGCCGTCGAGAATGAGGGAGGCGTAGAGCGAGACGGCGGCGAGAATCTTGGCTTCCAGGGGTATCCACTTGCCTCTGAGCCTGTCTGGGTAGCCGGTACCGTCTTCCCTCTCGTGGTGCCACCTCACCCACCGGGCGGCCTCCTCGAACCCCGGGACGCAGGAGAACATGCGTTCGCCCCAAACCGGATGCTGCTCCAGGTGCATCTGCGCGACGGAGTTGCGCTTCTTCGGCGGCGTCAAGAGCACCTCGTCCGGCACGCTGACGAGGCCGACGTCCTGCAACAGGGCCGCGACCCTCAGTTTGTCTACCCTGGCGCTCTCCAGACCGAAGTCTTTCGCGACGTCGGCGGCGTAGAGCGCCGAAGCGGCCGCGTGGCGGGCGGTGTAGCCGTCTTTGCGCTGTATGCCTTCCACCAGGTGGCTGGCGAAGGTCAAAGGAGAAGAGAGCGCGCCCGAGTTCTCCGCCTTGAGCAGTTCGACCTCTGCGTCGAGGGCTTCTATCTCCCGCCTGCTCTGGCGGAGGTGGTAGAGGGAGGCCAGGGCTCCGGCGGCTCCGCAAAGGAGGACGAGCGCGGCCGCCGGACTGAACGCCACCATCGCGTATGCAGCCCCCAAAGCCGTGAGGACCGACGCGGCGTTCGAGGGGAGGGGCGTCACATGAACTTCCCTCAACAGCTCCACTACCGGGGTGCCGTACTTTATGCGCAGCAAGGTGGAGTTGATCAGGGCGTCCAGCGCGTAGTAGGTGACGCCGGAAGCCACCGTCCCGTACACCAGAGAAGAGTCGAAACGCGCGGACCAAAGCAGCGGCTCCGCAAACAGATGGAACACGTAGCCCGCGGCCAGGAGTATGGTTGCGTGGGTGGCGGCACTGAAAGCCACGCGCAAGGGTTCGCGGTAGAGCACCGACGGCAGGGCGACCGCCAGCGCCCAGACCGGACCCAAGAACACGAGCGCGACAAGGACGGCCACGTCCACCACCTCGAACGTGGTTCTACCGAATTGCAAGGGCATACGCCGACAAACGGCGCACACCATCGCGAGCACACCGCTGGCCACGAGCGCGACCCAGCCGAACGGGACGTGCATCACGTACAACCACCAGGCCAAAGCCGCCAGCGCCACGGCGCATAGCCCGTAGATGTATGCCTTCGTCACCCTGGCGCGCAGAGAGCCGTCTCCTTCCACCACCCTATAAACCGTGCCAATAGGACGGATTGTAGAGCAGCGCGCAGCCCCTGTACAGAGATCGGACGGCTATTCGATATGACCGAGGATAGACTGATTTACTACCAGCTGTTAGCCTTGGCCCACATTCGCGCTCACCTCCCCCCAAATCCTCGCTGCTAACCTTACTAGTAAAGTAAAGCACCAAAACGGCCGCCTGCGAAGACCCAATTACGCCGGTTGGCACGCTTTTGAAGTAACGAGACTTCCAGACACTTCGACAAGATCGATTGCTACGTCCCGAGCCGATCGAGTGCCAGCGCCCTCAGGGCTTCGCCAGCGACGCCAACCAGCCCCTACAACGGCTTCGAGCGGGCGTGGTGATTCCATCTACCACCGAAACGAAACAGACGCCTTTTCGCGGGGCTCGGCCCAGAAGGGCCGGAGGGCGTTGTGCATACCCATCCACCGCCCCCACATGTTGTGCCGCCTTATACGCGTCGCGATGTCGTGGAGAGTCTCCTACGCCCGGCTCGGCCCGAGGCTATGCGGGATGGTGTATACGGACTTTTGGAACGCCCTTGTGCGAGCTTGGGTGAATAGCGCAACCCTACGCGGCCCTTCAGGCTCCAAGGCTCTCGGTTAGCCCTTCGCGCGAAACCTCGTAGGGGTAGGTTCTGTACGCCCGGTAACGAACCTCCGGTACCCCGGCCAAGGCATCTTCCAGCTTGGCGCTCTGTTGCGGTGCCCGCACCATCCGCCGTGCCTCGTCTACCTCGAACCAGCCCGCCTCCGTGCACTCGTCCCCCGCGCATGGTTCCTCGCCAGACCACTCGCAATAGAAGGCGAAGTTGACCTGCCCGGCCAACCCCCGTTCCGGTCTGCCCAGGTTAGAGTAGACTCCCACTAGCCTCACCGCTTCGACCTCCACGCCGCTTTCCTCGCGGATCTCCCGCTTGAGCGCCTCGATGAGGTCTTCGCCAAGCTCAACCTGTCCCCCGGGAGGTTCCCAACCGCGTCGGTCCCCTTTGACCAGCAGGACGCGACCGCGCGGGTCGGTGACCACGCCCGAGACGGCCACGATGTGACGAGGGTACGTGTCTTGAAGCGGTTCCTCCACCATGGGGACCCATCTTACCCCGTCCGCAAAGCTGGAGGTCGCTGGACTTCCGAGACCCCTACTCGCGAAGTTAACGGCGTGCCGCTTTCACGCGGTCTGGCGGATAGGGCCTTGCTGGATGCGCCGGGTTCGGGTGGATGGCATCATCCCAGCCATGTGGGAGGAGTTCTCGGAGCCATGGCGCGGGTGCGTGGAGGAGGCGTGGGAGGCGTACCGCGCGGGCTCCCTGCCCATCGGCGCGGTGGTGGCAGATGCCGACGGCAACGTCCTGTCTCGGGGGCGCAACCGCATCCACGAGCGCTCCGGCCCGCCCGGTGCCGTCTTCGGCCACAAGCTAGCCCACGCCGAGCTGAACGCCCTCCTCTCCTTCGACCACCGCGAGAACGATCCCCGCGATTGCGTCCTCTACACCACCACCGAACCGTGCCCGTTGTGCGCAGGGGCGGTGCGCATAAGCGACCTGGGCAAGTTGCGCTTCGCTGCCAGGGAGCCCTGGGGGGGATCTGCGGCCATGTTCGAGACGGTGCCGTACCTGAAGAGGAAGAACGTCCGCGTGGTAGGCCCGCAGGACGGGCGGCTGGAGGTGGTCCTGGCCGCCCTGCAGGTGGAGCGCTTCCTGCGCCTGGAGCCCGCCGTACTGCAATCCTTCTTGCAACTTTACGCGGAGGTGATGCCGGAGGCGACCGCGGCGGGGCAAAGACTCTACCGCTCGGGGGTGTTGCGGACCATGAGCGACGAGCAAGCCCCGGCATGCGAGGTGCTGCAGAGGGTAAGCAAGGAGATTGCATCGGCCGCATGAACGCCCTGCAAGACGCCGAACCTCGGAGAACACCCCTTCTCCTACGAGCTTCGGTGAATAAGGCTTCGGTACGTCCATGGTCGCGTATGATGTTCGGAAGAAGGAGAACGGCGAGGCGGGATGGACTACCACGAGCGCATGATGGAGTATTACGAACGGCGCGCCGCCGAGTACGACGACGCCTATCTGGGAACCGGAGCCTACTCGGGGCGCAAGCGACCAGGTTTCGAGGAAGAGCTCACGCAAGTGACCGCCCTTATAGAGGGCTTGCCCCCGGCTCATGTGCTCGATGTCGGCTGCGGTACGGGCTTCGTGACCCGGCACCTCAAGGGGGAGGTGGTCGGTCTCGACCAGAGCGCGGCGATGCTTGAGATCGCTCGGGGGCGGGTTCCCGAAGCCACCTTCGTACGGGGCGACGCCTTGGAGCTGCCCTTCCCCGACAACGCATTCGACAGGACGTTCGTTGGGAACCTTTTGGGAGTCCTGATGCCCCCCGAGCGGGCTGTGCTGATCGAAGAGGCGAGGAGGGTTGCGTGCGAGCTCGTCGTCTTCGAGACCTCGGCAGCCCTGGCGGAGAAGGCCGAACAGTGGCAGGTACGCGCCCTCTCAGACGGCTCGGGATACAAGATCTACCGACGGTACTTCGCGGCCGGGGACCTTGCCGAGGAGCTCGGCGGCGGTCGTGTCCTTTTCGACGGTGTCCACTTCGTCGTGGTCGCTAGCCAAGAAGCGGATCTTGGGCGGTTCTAGTCCAGGCAACGCGGCTAGCTTCCAAGAACCCCCTACACGCGAAGTGCGTAGAATCCTTCCAGGCGCTTCGGTGGATAGCCTTTGTTCCATATGCCCCGCATCGCTGCGTGGCATCATGTGCTTGTAGGAGGATCGTCGTGGGCGAGTGAGTGGCTCTTGTGTCAACTTCGACTCTCATCCGGTTGGGCGGGTTGGCTGCCATGGTGGGGGGCGTGCTGTTCCTGGCGTTCCCACCCTTGGCGTTCTCCTTCGCGTTCTTGGCGTCCCCACCCTTCGGTGCCCACCAGGCAGCGTTCAGCTTGGTAGTCGTTGCAGTACTACTTGTGCCCGTGGGGATGGTGGGCTTTCACATCCTGCAGAGGCACAGCTACGGGCGCATGGGCTTGGTCGGCTTCTGGCTGGTCGTCTTAGCGTCGTTGGTGGTGGCGTTGGGCGTTGCAGATTTCTTTGTATGGGGGGACTTTTTGCAGGACGAGCCGCCCGTGTGGCTGGGATTAGGACTGCTGATTTTGTTGTTGGGGTTTGTGCTCTACGGAGTGGCTACCCTGCAAGCCAGAGTGCTGCCCCGCTGGTGTGGGGTGGCTTTTATCGTCGCTCTGCCCGTCGCGCTAGCGGTGGGTGCCCTACTGGGGCCCTTCGCTTCGATGTTCATAGTGTTCGGCATCGCGTGGCTAGCGCTGGGCTACGCACTGTGGAGGCGAAGGGCAGCGCTGGCAGAGCAGCAGCCCCGGCGGCGGGTGCGCTAGGGCTGACGATTTCCCAGAACACCTGTTCCCGACGTTGGGTGGATAAAGGGTTATGAAATGCTCGAAGGAAGCTCAGGATGCGGATCCGGGGGCAACCCTACTCCGCAGGCGTCCTCCCAGCCTCCCACCGAGGAAGCCCATCAAAACCGCGATCGGAGAAACAACGCAAAGCCCCACGGTCACTATGAGGAACTTTTCGGCGTCGTCTAACGGCGTACCGCTTGCCTGGTTCAAAAGCAAAGCGAGCGTGTTCGCCGATGCCCATGCCAACTCGACCGCCACTACCACCGCCCCGCTCGCCGCCCCGTTAAGCCCCGGCGACGAACGGGCCACCAAGCCGACCACGAGGCCGCCCAGGAACAAGGCCAGAGGGAAGGCGGAGAGTAAAGAAAGCAAGCTTAGGGCGTCGTAGATGGCCGCG
>JADDPU010000469.1 GCA_016781725.1 Rubrobacter sp.
CGCGGGGGCGACGTCCTTCGGGTAGCCGACGCGGCCCCAGGGGACGAGGGTGTTGCCGAACTCGGTGGTATAGCCCGGGTCGTCGAAGTAGCGGGGGACCTCGATGATGCCGGGTCCTACGGCGTTGACCCTGACCTTGCGGTCGGTCAGCTCTATGGCGAGCTGGCGGGTGAAGGCGTTTACGGCGCCCTTGGTGGCCGCGTAGGCTGTGTGGTTGGGGAAGCCGGCGAACCCGTGCACGGAGGTGATGTTCACGATGCTCCCGCCGCCCCGCTCCACCATGAGCGGCACGGCCCTCTTGGCCAGAAAGAAGTAGCCCTTCATGTTCAGGTCGAAGACCGAGTCGTAGGTCTCCTCGTCGGTCTCCAGAAAGGCGAGGGTCTCGGTAACGCCGGCGTTGTTGACTAGCGTGTCGAGACCGCCCAAGGCGCCGGCCGCCCCGTCCACGGTCTTCTCGCACTCGTCTACCTTGCTCAGGTCGCCCTGCACCGCGGTGGGCTTGCCGCCGAGCTTCTCTATCTCCGAGAGGGTCTCTTCCGGCTCGGTGTGGGCGTAGTGGACGGCGACCTCGGCCCCTTGGCGGGCGAGCTCGATGGCGATACCCTGCCCGATGCCCATGCCCGCGCCGGTTACCAGCGCCTTCTTGCCCGAGAGGTCGGCCATCAGCCGATCCCCGTACGGGCGCCCTCGCGCTTCTCCCAGCCTTCGGCGAAGAGGTTGAAGTGGACGTTCTGCTTGGGGTGGGCCTCTATGACCGACTCGTCCAGCTCGACGCCGAGGCCGGGGCCTTTGGGGAGCTCGAAGTAGCCGTCGACCACCTCGGGCAGCCCCGGCGCCGTCTCGCGCACCCAGGGGTCGGCGAAGTCGTTAAAGTACTCCTGGATGCGGAAGTTGGTAGTCGTGGCGGCCAGGTGGAGGGCCGCGGCGGTGTTGATCTGGCCTCCGACGTTGTGGGGTGCTACGGTCACGTAGTACGCGTCGGCCCAGGCGGCGAGCTTCTTGGTCTCGAGGAGGCCGCCGATGTGGCTTATGTCAGGTTGGATCACGTCGGCTGCCTGCAGCTCGAAGAGCTCGCGGTACTCCAGGCGCTGGTGGATGCGCTCGCCCGTCGCGACTGTCGCTTCTATGCCATCCGAAGCCTTCTTGAGCGCCTTCAGGTTCACCGGCGGCACCGGCTCCTCGACCCAGCCGAGGCCGTAGGGCTGGAGCATCCTGGCCATCTGTATCGCGGTGGCTGGGGAGAAGCGGCCGTGCATCTCGAGCAGGATCTCGACCTCAGGGCCTATGGCGTCCCTGACGGCCTCGACTAGCGAGACGGCTTTGATCTTCTCCTCGTACTCGAGCTCGTAGTGCCCTGGCCCGAACGGGTCGAGCTTTAGAGCCCTGTACCCCCTCTCCACCACCTTCTTCGCCGCCTCGTGGAACTCCTCAGGGGTGCGCTCGACGCGGTACCAGCCGTTGGCGTATGCCTTGACCCGATCCCTGACCGGCCCGCCGAGCAGGTTGTAGACGGGCTGGCCCAGGGCCTTGCCTACGATGTCCCAGCACGCAGTCTCGAACATCGCGATGCCGCTGCTCATCACTTCGCCGGCGCGCGAGAAGTCGTCGCGTCCCATCTTCCTGACCAGCTCCTCGATGTGGAAAGGGTCGTGACCGACCACGTGCCTGGGTCCGGCCTCCGCTAAATACCCGACCAGCGCGTCTGTATGGTTGACCATCCGCGCCTCGCCGAGGCCCGTGAGGCCCTCGTCGGTGTGGACCCTGACGATCGTCAGGTTGCGCCACTCGGTGCCGACGACGAAGGTCTCGACGTTGGTTATCTTCATGCCCTCTCCTTTACCGTCGCCGGGATGCCTGGGAAGGAGGCGCCCTTCCGGGTTGCCTCGGCCTCGGGGTAGTAGCGCTCCAGCATGTCCAGCCCGATGCGGGCCCGCCTCACCCTCTCGCGGCCCAGGGCGATCGCCGTCGCCTCCAGGTGCGTCCCGCTCGGGTAGATGTTTGGCGCGTTCCTGAGCCCGAACTTCACTACCACGGGGGAGGCGACCCTCACGAGGTCTGGTATCTCGTAGTGCCTCACGAACCCGCCGAAGTCGTCAGGCACCTCGACGTAGACGTCCAGCGGCACCTCGGTGGCGGACCGGATCGCCGCGAGCTGGGCGAGCGAGAGGTCGGTGGGCACGTTGTAAGTGCCGGCCCCGAGGTCCTCCATCGCCCTGACGGCCGCCGCGTTGGCCGCCGCGAGCTGCACGGAGACCTTCAACACC
>JADDPU010000215.1 GCA_016781725.1 Rubrobacter sp.
CTTGCTGCGGTAGAAGCGCCGGTCCACGAACGCTTGCACCCTCCTGCGCAGAGGGTCGAACAGGGCGGCGACGACCAGGGTGGAGACGACCACGGCGAGTTGGGACTCCTGGCCGGTGAGTGCCCGCAACGTGCCCTGGAGCAACACCACGCTTCCTACGTACACCGCTGCCAGCAGCGCCGTCGAGGCGCCGTAGACGAGGGTACGGTTTATGACGATGTCTATATCGTAGAGCCGGTAGCGCAAGACCGCCGCGCCGACGGAGAGCGGGATGCCGAACAGGGTCGCGACCAGGACCAGGAAGATCCACCATCCGAAGCCGCCGAGCAGCAGCTCACCGATCACGCCGACTACGGCGACGATACCTACCAAGGAGGCGGCGTAGGCGAGCCATTTGATCTGCTGGCGCTCTACTCCGCTCGCCCGGCGGAACCTGAGGTAGACGGAGACCGCCGAGACTACCACCAGCAGCATGGTGAGGTAGAAAACCAGCTCGGCCACGACGGCGAAGATCCCCGCGGCCGCCTCGATGCCGAGCGGGTTACGGATCGGTTCGTCGCCCTGTATCCGGCCGGGATCGAAAGCTTCGACGACGACCGTCGTCGCTATCAGTATGCCGTTGATCCAGAGTAGCGGGCGCCAGCGGCGGGACAAAGGCCGCCCGTCGGGAAAGAGCAAGAACAGGTATACGAAGAGCAAGTACACCGGGTTCTGGACCCAGGCGGAGAACCAGGCCGCCACCTCTCCGGCGGGCAGAGAGCCTGGCTGGGTGACCAGCGCGTAGACGGCGTAAGTGCCGGAGAAGATGCTGAAGGCGAACAAGAAGCTGCTCACGCACAGTATCCACCCGATGGGGTTTCCGGGCCGCCGTGAGACTATGAGCGCCCCGGCCGTGGAGGAGGTGACCACCCACGCCGCCACGGGCAGTACGACGATCAAGCTACCCTGCTCTCTCAGCGCGAGCAGGGAGAGGGCGCAACCCGCCGTCAGCGCCCACAGCAACCACGCAAGCCTGGCGGCGTGGGCACCCGTCCGGCCGGCTACTCGCTCCTGCTTCCTTGAGGTTTTTGTCACAACGACACCCTACCGGAAGATCGTCTGGCGAGCGTTACGACTACCGTTACGGAGTGGCGATTCGGGAAAATTTCGGGGCGAACCCTTTGCAGTCGCGGGCCTACATGCCAGGCACGGGCACCTCGTCGAACATCTCCTTGTCGGCGCCGCAGTCCGGGCACTGCTCCGGAAGCTCGCCCTCGACGCTGTAGCCGCAGTTCGTGCAGGCCCACTTGATGGGCACGGACTCGCCCTGCACGCCTGGCGTCTCGTCGCTCATCTGCGCTCCTTCCGGCCGGTCTCCGAAGGGCACATTATGGCACCGGCGAAGACGGGAGTCACGCCGGTGCTAGACTGTCCGCGCCAGGGCCGCGACCGGAAGGGTTCTGTCTACGTTGCCGAAAGGTAGTTCGCCCGTCGGCGGCGCCTCGGGGCGTTCCAGGGGCCTCCCGCCGACGGGCCTCGTGCTGTTCTCCATATTCTCCGTCCAACTCGGCGCCGCCATCGCCAAGGGCCTGTTCGACTCTTTGGGCCCCGGCGGCACGGTCTTCTTGAGGATCTCCTTCGCCGCGCTGGTGCTCTTCGTCCTGGTGCGCCCGAAGCTCCGGGGGCACGACCGCTCCGGGTACCTCGTCGCCACCGTCTTCGGGCTCGCCCTGGCCGGGATGAACCTCTCGATCTACCTCGCCATAGACCGCATACCCTTGGGGGTCGCCGTGACGCTCGAGTTCGTAGGACCCCTGGGCGTGGCCGTCTTGGGTTCCCGGCGCCTCCTGGACTTGCTCTGGGCGGTGCTCGCCGCCGCCGGCATCCTCCTGCTGGCACCCTTAGACGTCTTAGGCGGGACGAACCTCGACCCCGCGGGCGTGGCGTTCGCGCTGCTGGCGGGATGTTTGTGGGCCGGGTACATCCTCCTCAGCGCCCGCACCGGGAGCGCTTTCGCGGGCGGGACCGGGCTCGTGATCGCGCTGTGCGTCGGAACGGTAGCCCTCCTGCCGGTCGGGGTGGCTGACGCCGGCTACGCCCTGCTCGACCCGAAGCTCCTGCTCGCAGGCTTCTGCGTGGCGATGCTCTCCTCGGCCATCCCGTACTCTTTAGAGCTCGAAGCCCTGCGCAGGCTGCCTGCCCGCGTCTTCGGCGTCCTGATGAGCCTGGAGCCGGCCGTCGCCGCCCTCGCCGGTCTCCTGGTCCTCGGCGAGCGCC
>JADDPU010000345.1 GCA_016781725.1 Rubrobacter sp.
CGTACCAGCGCACGCCGCGGACGCGCACCCGCCACACTCCAGGCGTGCCGGCGATGGAGCGCGTGGCGGAGGGTCCGCCGTACGGGGCCGGGGACATGCGTGCCCGAACGCTAACCTTTCTCGCCGCCGGCCTCAGAGCACCGGCCACGAAGCCCCACACACCAGGCTGAAGTTCAGGATCCAACCAGTACCGAGCAGGTTTCCGTTGCCAGATCTTGGCTGACGCCCGTCGTCTATCCGGACAGCAGACTCCGACCCATGAGGTACTCGTCCGCCTGGGGACCGTCTTCCTACGTTCGGCGATAGCCCAGACTATGAGCGATGCGCCAGGCTTGGCGTCGCCAACGACGAAGAAGCCCGGCGCGGCCACGCTCACATGAGACTGCCTCGCGGACCACTTCTCGGTGACGTATATACATGTGTTATACTTTCGTCATGCATGAAGGCTTCTTTGACTGGGACGGAAGCAATGAAGATCATGTCCTGGCCCATGGGGTAGCGCCTGTTGAGGTCGAAGAAGCGTTGCTCGATCCGAAAGGACTCCGGGCCGATGCGCACAACGCTTCGGGTGAGAAGCGTTTCGCTTTCCTGGGGTCTACAGAGGAAGGGCGTATCTTGTTCATCGTCTACGCCGAGCGGTATGGGAAGGCGCGTCCGATCACGGCCAGGGACGCAAATGTTGTTCAGAAACGCAGGTACGGGCGAGGAAGGAGGTGAAAAGAATGACGAGAAAGAGGAAGGAGATAAAGAGTTGGGAAGAAGTTCCAGCGTTCGCTTCGGAGAGAGAGGAGCAGGCTTGGTGGGACGAACACGATATCTCTGCGGAGTTGCTGGAGACGTTCGGGCCGGTCCCGGAGGGCGAGCTACCTACACCACGGGATAGAACGGTTACGCGACCTCGCAAGACCCCT
Source organism: Rubrobacter sp. (assembly GCA_016781725.1). Lineage (GTDB taxonomy): Bacteria > Actinomycetota > Rubrobacteria > Rubrobacterales > Rubrobacteraceae > Rubrobacter_D. Next base: position 912 of record JADDPU010000345.1, read on the forward strand.
GTCTCCGTGCGGATGGAAGAGGACTTGGTGAACCGCCTCAAAGCTTTGGCCGCCGTCAAGGGGATCGGCTACCAGACCCTTCTGCGGCAGTTCGTGTCGGAGAGGGTCTACGAGGAAGAGAAGCGGGAGGGCATCTTGAAGTAGCGCGGTATCGTGGGACGCGCGAGGTCCTGACCTAATGCCTGAAGCCGCTCCTCGCAGAAGCACCGTACGCTTCTGCGGGTGATGTTCTATCCAGGCAGCAAACTCTTCCCCATCAGGAACTCGTCGGCCTGCCTCGCAGCTTTCCTGCCCTCGGCGATGGCCCAGACTATGAGGGAGGCTCCCCGCTTGGCGTCGCCGGCGACGAAGACGCCCGGCTCTCTGGTGGCGTAGCCGCTCTCGGAGCGGATGGCGCCGCGGTCGGTGAAGCCGAGGTCCATCTCCTCCATGAAGCGGTCGCGCACGGGGCCGGTGAAGCCGATGGCGAGCAGCACGAGGTCTGTCTCTATCTCGAAGTCCGTGCCCTCCTTGGGAACGGTCTTGCCGTCCGGGGTGCGCTCCGTCTCGACGGCGTGCATCTTCTCGACGTGGCCGTTAGAGCCCGAGAAGCCCGTTACCGCCACGCTAAAGCCGCGTTCGCCGCCCTCCTCGTGGGCCGGGTAGGTGTGCAGGATCAGGGGCCAGTCGGGCCAGGTGAGGCGGTCAGGGGTCTCCGGCGGCCTCGGGCCGTGGGTCAGCACCTTGACCGAGGCGCAGCCCTCGCGGTGGGCGTTGCCGAGGCAGTCGGCGCTCGTGTCGCCGCCGCCCAGGATGACCACGTTCTTGTCTCTGGCGGAGATCTCGACCTCGGCCTCCGTCGGGAGCCCGGCGACCCTCCGGTTCTGCTGCACGAGGTAGTCCATCGCCGGGTGGATGCCGCCGAGCTCGCGGCCCGGCACGTCGAGGTCGCGGCCCTGCAGGGCGCCGACGGCGAGTACGATGGCGTCGAACTCGCTCTTGAGCTCCCCGGTAGTCGGGTCCTCGCCGACGTGGGCGTTCGTCCGGAACTCGACCCCCTCCTCCTCCATCAGGGCGATGCGCCGGTCTACGACCCACTTCTCGATCTTGTAGTCGGGGATGCCGTAGCGCAGCAGGCCCCCGATCTTGTCGTCCTTCTCGAAGACGACGACCGAGTGCCCGGCCCAGTTGAGCTGCTGCGCCGCCGCGAGACCTGCCGGCCCGCTCCCGACCACGGCGACCCTCTTGCCGGTCCGCCTCTCGGGGGAGGGCGGGTGCGCTACGACCCAGCCCTCGTCGAAGGCCCGGTTGATGATAGAGAGCTCTATCTCCTTTATGGTGACGGGCTTGTCGTTGATGGCGAGCACGCACGCCGACTCACAAGGGGCGGGACAGAGCATCCCCGTGAACTCCGGGAAGTTGTTGGTCTGGTGCAGCCGGTCTATGGCCTGCTTCCAGTGATCCCGGTAGACCAGGTCGTTCCAGTCGGGGATCAGGTTGTTCACGGGGCATCCCGTGTTGCAGAACGGTATGCCGCAGTCCATGCAGCGCGAGGCCTGGCCCTTGAGCTCCTCTTCGGGCCAGGGCTTGTAGACGTAGCGGTAGTCCTGGACGCGCTCCTCGACGGTCCGCTTCGGGGTGGGCTTGCGCCCGATCTTGAGGAAGCCTTTCGGGTCGCCCACTAGCTCGCCACCTCCAGCTCTGCCTGCTGCCTCTCTTTGAGAACCCGCTTGAGGTCGTTGGGCATCACCTTGACGAACTTGGGCAAGATCTCGTCCCAGTCACGAAGAACGCGCCGCGCCCGCTCGCTCTCGGTCCACGCCAGGTGCCGCTCGACCATGCCGCGCAGCAGCTCTTCATCCTCCTCGTCCTCTACGGCCTCGAGCCCCACCATGTCCCTGTTGCAGAGCCTCTCGAAGCCCCCCCCTTCGTCCAGGACGAACGCGACGCCGCCGCTCATGCCGGCGGCGAAGTTCCGTCCGGTCTCGCCGAGCACCACTACCACCCCGCCGGTCATGTACTCGCAGCCGTGGTCCCCCACGCCCTCGACGACGGCGTGGGCGCCGGAGTTGCGGACCGCGAAGCGCTCCCCGCCGAAGCCCCTGAAGTAAGCCTCGCCGGCGGTCGCGCCGTAGAGGGCCACGTTGCCGACGACGACGTTCCTGGCCGGCCTGTACGCAGCGACCCTGGAGGGGAAGACGGCGAGCCGCCCGCCGGAGAGCCCCTTGCCGACGTAGTCGTTGGTAGCCCCCTCGAGCGTGAAGGTCAGGCCGCGCGCCAGCCAGGCCCCGAAGGACTGGCCGCCGACGCCGCGGAAGTCTAGGCGGACGGTGCCGTCGGGCAGGCCCTCGTTGCCGTAGCGCCGGGCGACCTCCCCTGAGAGCATCCCCCCGACCGTCCGGCTGGTGTTGGTGATCTCCCGCGAGAAGCGGACATTCTGGCCGTTCTCCAGGGCCGGCCTGCACCTCTCGATCAACTCGTTGTCGAGGGACTTGTGGAGCCCGTGGTCCTGCCGCTCGGAGTGGCGGAGCGCCGTGTCCTCGGGTACCTCGGGAGCGTGCAGGATGGCCGAGAGGTCCACGCCGCGCGCCTTCCAGTGCTCGATGGCCTCGCGCGTCTTGAGCACGTCCGAGCGCCCGACCATCTCCTCGAAGCGGCGGAAGCCCATGCCGGCCATCAGCTCCCGCACCTCCTCTGCCAGGAAGAAGAAGTAGTTAACGACGTGCTCGGGCGTCCCCGTGAAGAGCTTTCTGAGCTCCGGGTCTTGCGTCGCGATGCCGACCGGGCACGTGTTCAGGTGACAGACGCGCATCATGATGCAGCCCGTCGCCACGAGCGGCGCCGTCGAGAACGCGAACTCCTCCCCTCCCAGCAGGGCCGCCACCACCACGTCGCGGCCCGTCTTGAGCTGGCCGTCGGTCTGGAGGACCACCCGCCCGCGCAGGCCGTTCTGCACCAGGACCTGCTGCGTCTCGGCGAGGCCGAGCTCCCACGGCAGGCCCGCGTGCTTTATGGAGGAGAGCGGCGAGGCGCCCGTGCCGCCGTCGTGGCCCGAGATCGTGATGTGGTCGGCCTTGGCCTTGGCCACACCCGCCGCGACAGTACCTACCCCTACCTCGGCGACGAGCTTGACGCTCACCTCGGCGAGGGGGTTCGCGTTCTTCAGGTCGTGGATGAGCTGCGCCAGGTCCTCTATGGAGTAGATGTCGTGGTGCGGCGGCGGCGAGATCAGGCCGACCCCGGGCGTCGAGTAGCGGACCTTCGCGATCTCCTCGGAGACCTTGTGGCCGGGGAGCTGCCCGCCCTCGCCTGGCTTGGAGCCCTGGGCCATCTTGATCTGCAACACGTCCGAGTTGACGAGATACTCGGTAGTCACCCCGAAGCGTCCGGACGCTACCTGCTTGACCGCGCTGCGGCGGTTGTCCCCGTCCGGGTCCGGGGTGAAGCGCGTCGGGTCCTCGCCGCCCTCCCCGGTGTTGGACTTGCCGCCGATGCGGTTCATGGCGATGGCGAGGGTCTCGTGCGCCTCTTTGGAGATCGAGCCGAACGACATGGCGCCAGTGACGAAGCGCTTGACTATCTCCTTGGCCGGCTCGACCTCCTCAAGGGGGATCGGGGCCCGCTCGAAGTCGAAGAGGCCGCGCAGGGTCGAGTAGCGCGCTGCCTGCTCGTCGAAGTGCCGGCTAAACTCCTTGAAAGTCTCGAAGTCGCCGGTCTTGACGGCGCGTTGCAGGGGGACGATGGTCTCGGGGTTCCACTGGTGGTACTGGCCCTGCGCCCTTAGCTGGTACTCGCCGCCCACCTCCAGCTCCTCGGCGTTGTCCTCGGCGGCCGCGAAGGCGAAGCGGTGTCGCTCCAGCACCTCGCGCGCCAGCGCGTCCATCCCAACACCCCCGACGCGCGAGGCCGTGCCGGTGAAGTGCCTGTCTATAAGCCCCTGGTTCAACCCCACGGCCTCGAAGATCTGGGCGCCGCAGTACGAGAAGAGCGTCGAGATGCCCATCTTGGAGATCACCTTCAAAAGGCCCTTGCCGATTGCCTTGACGTAGTTCTTCGCCGCCTCCTCGGGGCTTACGCCGCCCTCCATGAGGTGAGACCTTACGAGGTCCTCGACCGTCTCGAAGGCGAGGTAGGGGTTTATGGCGGTGGCGCCGTAGCCGACTAGCAGGGCGAAGTGGTGCACCTCGCGCGCTTCGGCGGTCTCGACCACCAGCGTAGTCGCCGTCCTAATGCCGGCCCGCACCAGGTGGTGGTGCACGGAGGAGGTGGCGAGCAGGCTCGGGATCGGGGCCTGCATCTCGTTGACGCCCCGATCGCTCAAGACCAGCACCGCCGACCCGCCCCTCACCGCGCTCACGGCGTTCTCGCAGAGCCGGCCGAGCGCCTCCTCCATCCCCTTCTCACCGGAGAGCGCCGAGAACAGGGTGGAGAGCGTCGTTGAGCTCGCCCCCTCGGAGCCCAAGTTCCTTATCTTCTCGAGCTCGGCCGCCGTGAGGATGGGCTGGTCTATGAGCACCCGCCGGCAGTGCTTCGGCGTCTCCTCGAAGAGGTTCTGCTCGGGACCCAGGCTCATCTTGAGCGACATGACGAGCTCCTCGCGCAAGGGGTCTATGGGCGGGTTGGTGACCTGCGCGAAGTGCTGCTTGAAGTACGAGAACAGCAGTTGGGGCCGCTCGGAGAGGACGGCTAGAGGCGTATCCGTGCCCATCGAGCCGTCAGGCTCCTTGCCGTTCTGGGCCATCGGGGCGAGGAGGAGGCGCTGGTCCTCGATGGTGTAGCCGAAGGCCCGCTGGCGCTCCAGGAGCGAGGTGGGCTCGTGGCGCGGGTCGCCGCCATCGGGGGCAGGGAGCTCGCTCAGGTGGATCTCCCCGCTATCCAGCCACTCGCGGTAAGGCCGACGCCCGAACAGGGGCCGCTTCACCTCCTCGTCGTGCAACAGCTCGTGGCGCTCGGTATCCACGACGAGCATCTTCCCCGGCTGCAGCCGCCACCGCTCGACCACCTCCTCGGCCGGTATCCTCAAGGCCCCGTCCTCAGACGCCATCACGACCCGGCCGTCCTTGGTGACGGAGTAGCGCGCCGGGCGCAGGCCGTTCCGGTCGAGGGTAGCGCCGACGAGGCGCCCGTCGGTGAAGGCCACGGCGGCCGGACCGTCCCAGGGCTCCATCAGGGCGCTGTGGTACTGGTAGAAGGCGCGGCGGTCCCCCTCCATCAGCTCGTCGTTCTCCCAGGCCTCAGGGATCATCATGGAGACCGCGTGCGGCAGGGAGCGTCCGGCGAGGTGCAGGAGCTCGAGGGCGTTGTCGAAGGCCGCCGAGTCGCTCTGGCCCGGCACGATGACCGGCGAGAGCTTTTCGAGGTCGTCCCCGAAAAGGTCGGAGCGCAGCCGGCTCTCGCGGGCCCGCATCCAGTTCACGTTGCCCCTTATCGTGTTGATCTCGCCGTTGTGCGCGATGTAGCGGTAGGGGTGCGCGAGCTCCCAGCTCCCTAGCGTGTTCGTCGAGAACCGCTCGTGCACCAGCGCGATCGCGCTCGCGAAGAGCGGGTCTTTGAGGTCAGGGTAGAACCGCGGCAACTGCTGGCCCTTCAAGAGACCCTTGTAGATGACCGTCTTGGCGGAGAGGCTGACCACGTAGCAACCGTGTGAATCCTGGAAGGCCTTGTGCAGCCGGCGCCGGATCACGTACAGCTTGCGCTCGAAAGCCGCCCCATCCCCACCCCGCCGCCCTATGAAGAACTGCCGGATGCGCGGCATGACGCTGCGCGCCACCCTCCCGACAGCCTCGGGCGCCACCGGCACCTCCCTGAAGCCTAAAAGATCGAGACCCTCCTCGGCGCAGATCTCCCGGAGCCGCCCCTCGCAGTCGAGCTCCTCGTCGAACTCGAAGAGCATCCCAACCCCGTAGCTGCCCGCCGGCGGAAGCTCGATGCCAAAGCCCTCGCACTCCCTGCGGAAGAAGCCGTCAGGTATCTGGGTGAGGATGCCGGCCCCATCCCCCGTCTCGGGGTCGCGCCCCGTCGTTCCCCGGTGCTCCAGGTTGAGCAAGACCTCGAGACCCTCCTCGACCGTCTCCCGCGTCCGGCGGCCGTCGATGCGCGCTACAAACCCGAGCCCGCAAGCATCGTGCTCGTAGTTAGGGTCGTAAAGCCCGGCTCCAGGGGTCAGCAAGTCATCTCCTATAGCGTCCAGAGTGCGGAGCGCCCATTTTTACACGATTTACCAGCAGAGCACAAGAGGGTAACAAACCTGTTGCATACTAGTATCTAGTAAGGCTTCTGGAAAGGAGGTGTCAGGCTTCGGGCATCAGGTTTCAGGACCACTACGCGGGCCGGGCTAAAGTCGGCGGAGCACGTCGCCGGTCCTGGCGTTTCGATCGATCTGCGGGACGCTACAACGAGCCCCTTCGGCGGTGTTCGGTAAAACCGGAAAAAGCCGATGCCTGATACCTCGGTTAGGGGCGGTTCGCGAACCGCCCTAGAGTTCGTCGAGGGCGCGGCGGAGCTTCTCCTCCTCCTCGAGCAGCTCCGAGAGGCGGATGCGAAGGTCGGCGGATTCGGCCTCCACCTCGGCGAGGCGCAGGGTGAGCTCCTTCTCGCGGGCCGCGGTCTCGGGGTCGCGGCGCTTCGGGCGGTACCGCTCGCGGATGTTCTTCAGGCGCTCGGCCGCGTCCCGGCGCACGCGTTCGCGGTCGGCCTTGAACTCCTCGCCCTGCACGTACTCCCTGACGCGTTTCACCCTCGCCTCGGAGAGCAGCTCCGAGATGATCTCCGCCGAAGTCTGCTTGAAAAACTTGTCGGCCACGGGTTCCTCCTTCCGCTCGACCCCATTGTAACCGGCGACCGCCGACACAGGACGATTCTATCCCCTAGCGGCCCTCTGCACGTCCCGGAGGATGATACGTCCGCCTGAGCCCGTGCCCTCAAGGCTCGAGAGGTCCAACCCGAGCTCCCTGGCCTTCTGCCTGGCGGCGTCCGTGGCCTCTGGAGAGTCGGCCTCCTCGGTGGCTGCGCCGCCGCCGTCGTCGCGTTCGGTGGGCTCCTCAGCCGGGTTCAGGGCCCCTTGCGCGGACCCGGCGGTCCGATCCGTTGTCCCCGAGTCTTCGCGGAAGAACCGGGGGTTGTGTTCGAGGGAGCCGAGTACCTCGCTAAAGATCGCGCGCACGTTGTCGAGGCTGGCCTTCAGTTGGGCCTGGGCTTCGACGCCCTTGACCTCCAGCTTGACCCGGCCCAGTTCCGCTTCGAGGCCGAC
>JADDPU010000082.1 GCA_016781725.1 Rubrobacter sp.
CTCCCGCGAATAAGGCGCTACTAGTCTGCCTACTCACCTTTCGGCTCAGGATCGGGGCGCAGCCAAAGTGAGAGGTGCGCAGGCTGCATCGTCTCCCTTACCGCCCCTACTAAGTCGTCGCTCAGCACCTCAAGATCGGTCTCATCTCTGAGCTTGGCCGAGAAGGCTTCGAGGGTCTTTCTGGCGTCGTACTTCCTGCGGTAGAAGCGGCGGTCTATAAAGGACTGCACCCGGCGCCTTAGAGGTCCGAACAGCGCGGCGATCGCCAGAGTCGAGGCGACCACGGCCAGCTGCGACTCCTGGCCGCTCAGGGTGCGGAACGCCGCCTGGAGCAACACGACGCTCCCGAAGTACGCGAGCCCCAGCGCGGCCGTCAGCGTGGCGTAGACCAGGGTGCGGTTTATCAGGAGGTCGATGTCGTAGAGCCGGTAGCGGAGGACGGCGATGCCGATGGCCACCGGGATGCCGACCGTGATCCCCGCTATGGCGACGCTGACGATGAGTACGGTCGGGTAGGAGATCCCAGAGACGTACCCGCTTACCGCGCCACCGAGCACCGCAGCAGCGACGATCGCAACGGTGTAGACGAACCACTTGAGTTGCTGACGCTCGATTCCCCCGGCGCCCCGCCAGCGGACAAAGACGGAGATCATCGCCGCCACCAGCGTGAGGAGCCAGACGATAAATCCCACCTCGGAGATCGTCCCGGCGACGTTACCGAAGCCCTCGATCCCGGTCGGGTTGTCGATCTCCGTCTCCAGGCCGGCGTAGAGGGTTGGCGCGGCTACCACCCCGAGTACTTCGAGGCCCGCGCCCGCGAAGGCCACCCAAGCCACCAGCCGCCAGCGCCGCGACAGCAGCCGACCGTCGGGGAAGATCAGCAACATCAACACGAAGGGCACCAGCATGACGGCTATCAAGAACTGCGCGGTCAAGGCGGCATACGGTCCGGCGGGCAGCGAGCCGGGGACTACCTCCAGTGCTCGTGCCGCGTACTGCCAGGTGGCGTCCTCCAGGGCAACGAGCAACCCCAGGGCGAGGCACAGCCAGCCGACCCCGTTGGTCGGCCGGCGCCAGGCGACTATGGCGCCAACGGTCGCGTACGCCGGGACGAGCGCGGGGATGAGCACATCCCACCAGACAAGCTCGGACAGACGCTCGGCGCCCACCACGGATGACCTTAGCGCGGCAGCGTTCCAGAGGCGCAGGACGAGCGAAGCCGCGGCGAGGGTTATTACCAGAACCCACACCGACCAGACGAGCCGGGCTGCGGCGCGCGAACGCCTCCTACCGACTCCTCGTACCTGTCCCCTTGCCCCTGCTGTCACAACGCCACTCTACAGGACCACCGTCTCCCGAGCGTTACGATAGCCGTTACGAAGACTAGCAGCGAGCAAACCTCGGAGAACCTACACCCGAAGTGCGCAGAAATTCGCCTTTTACGTACTCGGGTGAATAGGCCTCAGTTAGGTGCTCCGGGGTTCGGTAGAGGTCATAATTAGCTCCCAAAGTGAGTCTCGAGGGAGGAGGAAGTTTATGGCGTCTTCGACCCTCGTACGATGGGGTGGGGTCGCGGCTATGGTAGCCGGGCTGTTGTACTTCATAGGGTACGCCGGCATGGCCGAACTGGTGCGACCGATGATGGGCAACCTGGGTGGCCACGTGGTGCTCGGCTTTGCGGGGTTGGCGACCCTGCTCGCCCTTCTTGGGACGCTAGCGCGGGATGCGGGAAGGAGTGGCAGACCGGGAACGGCGGGCTACGTCCTTTCCTTCGGCGGGGTGGCGGTGTTCTCCGTCGGCAACCTGGCCGAGGGCGTCTGGCACGCGGAGTTCGGGGTCGTGCTGTTCGGGGTGGGGCTGATGATCCTGACGGTGGGGGTGGTGGTGCTCGGCTACGGCGTGAGGCGAGCGAAGGTGCTGCCGGCTTGGGCGGTGTGGCCGCTGGTCGTAGGCTGGGTAGCTTTTCTGCCGGTCGCCAACAGCCCCGCCGTCTTCGGCTTCGACTTTCTGGTGGCGTCGTTGTTGGGCGCGGGGATGTTGGGTATTGGCTGGATGGCGGTGGGCTACGCGCTGTGGTCGGGAAAGACCGCCTCAGCGCGGCAGGGAGAGCGCGTGCGGTGAGTCCGCCAGACTCCGACCCTCCGTTTATCCCCCCGACTTTCGGAGAACAGCCCTAC
>JADDPU010000158.1 GCA_016781725.1 Rubrobacter sp.
GCAGCAATCGTGGTAGTTTGTGTGCATCAGGAGAGGAGGCCAGACCAACATGTTCTTGTCCCGCCACCGAGCCGCCGCAGGCCCCCGCTGGGCGCTGGACGGACACTACCTCCCCGAGGCTTTCGCGCTGGACCGGCTCCTCGAGATACCGGGCGCGGACGTCCGCGGTCTCCTCGAGGGCCTCTCGCCCGCAGAGGCCGCCGAAGACCCGCTCCTGGCCCCGGTCGAACCTGCGCACGAGGTCTGGGCGAGCGGGGTGACTTATCTGCGAAGCCGCGAAGCACGCGAGCTTGAGTCGGCGGACGCAAACGCTTACGAGCGGGTCTACGACGCCCAAAGACCGGAGCTCTTCTTCAAGGCCGTAGGCTGGCGGGTCGTCGGGCAGGGGGGCAACGTGCGCGTCCGCGGGGACAGCCGCTGGAACGTACCCGAGCCCGAGCTCGTGCTTGTCCTGAACAGCCGGATGGAGATCGTCGGCTACACCGCGGGCAACGACGTCTCCTCGCGCGACATCGAGGGCGAGAACCCGCTCTACCTCCCCCAGGCCAAGGTCTACGACGGCGCCTGCTCTTTGGGACCCGGCATCGTCCTCGCGGGTCCCGATGCCGTGGGGCAACTCCGGATCCGGCTACGCATCCTGCGCGGCGAAGGCCCCGTCTTCGAGGACGAGACCAGCACCTCCCAGATGAAGCGCTCGCCCCAGGAGCTCGCGGATTACCTCGGCAGGGAGCTCGCCTTCCCGACGGGCGCCTTCCTCATGACCGGCACGGGCATAGTGCCGGACGAGGACTTCACCCTCCAGCCCGGGGACCGGGTCGAGGTCTCGGTAGGAGACCTCCTCTTGGAGAACGAGGTGGCGCGGTAGGACCACAGGAAAACGGGTAGGAACAGAAACAGGCGTACTTCTGAGGAGGAAGACCATGATCGAATCGCAGATAGAGTCCCTGAACTTCATAGGCGGCGAGTGGGTCCCCGCCGACTCGGGCGAGACCTCAGAGGTGGTGAACCCCTCGAACCCCTCCGAGATCCTCGGCACCACCCCGAAGTCCGGCGCCGACGAGACGGGCCGGGCCATAGAGGCCGCCGCCGCGGCGCTCCCCGGATGGAAGACCAAGCCCCCCGCGGCCCGCGGCGCTATCCTGCTCGAGGCCGCGAACATCATCGAGGAGCGCGAGGACGAGCTCGCGCGGCTCATGGCGCTCGAGGCCGGCAAGCCTATGAAGGAGGCCCGCCAGGAGGTAGGGCGGGCGGCGAGCATCTTCCGCTACTACGGCTCCGAGGGCTGGCGGCTGCACGGCATCGCCCCACCCTCCGCGAGGCCAGGTGTCACCGTTAGCTCCGCCAGGGAGCCCCTCGGGGTTGTCGCCCTCATCACGCCCTGGAACTTCCCGCTGGCGATCCCTTCGTGGAAGATGGCGCCGGCCCTGATCTGCGGCAACACCATAGCCATGAAGCCTGCCGCCAACGCCTCCCTGAACGCCGCGGCCCTCGTGCGCATCCTCGCCGAGGCCGGCCTGCCCGACGGCGTAGTGAACCTGGTGACCGGCCCCGGCGGCTCCGTCGGCGACACGCTGGTGACCGACCCCCGCGTCAAGGGCCTCTCCTTTACCGGCTCTACCGCCGTGGGCCTGGGGATCCAGGAGCGGGCCGTCGGCAAGAAGGTCCAGCTCGAGATGGGCGGCAAGAACCCCTTCCTGGTGATGGAGGACGCCGACCTCTCGGATGCTGCGGCCAAGGTAGCCTACGGCGCCTTCGGCTTCGCCGGCGAGAAGTGCACGGCCTCGAGCCGCGCCATCGTCGTCGAGGAGGTCTACGACGAGTTCCTCCAGGAGTTGAAGAGCGCCACCGAAGCGATGAAGGTCGGGGACCCGCTCGAAGAGGACACGGACATAGGACCCGTCGTGAACAAGAGCCAGTACGACGATATCCTCCAGCGGCTAGAGACTGCCAAGAACGAGGGACGCGTCATCCTCGAAGGTGGCGCCACCGGTTCGGAAGAAGAGGGCTACTATATAGCGCCGGCCATCGTCGCTGACGTGGACAACAAGAGCGAGACGGCGCAGGAGGAGATCTTCGGCCCCGTGCTCGCCGTGCTGCGCGCCCGGGACTTCGACGACGCCGTCGAGCTGGCCAACGACACCCGCTTCGGCCTGACGGCTGGCATCGCCACCAGGTCCCTGCGCTACGCCCACGAGTTCGCGGCGCGCTCGGATACCGGCCTCGTGAACGTCAACCTCCCGACGGCGGGCCTCGAGTTCCAGGTTCCCTTCGGCGGC
>JADDPU010000392.1 GCA_016781725.1 Rubrobacter sp.
CGACGTGGAGCGGGTCCCCGAGGCCGAGCTCAGGACGCCCGAGGTCTCCGCGGCGGCATCCAAGGTCTCGGCGCGGCCCGAGCTTCGGGAGGTGCTCCTGCCCGTGCAGCGCTCTGCCGCCGAGCAGGCGCGCGAGCGGGGCGGGGCCGTAGTCGAGGGCAGGGACATCGGGACCGTAGTCTTGCCCGACGCCGAGCTCAAGGTGTACCTCTCCGCAGCCGCGGAGGAGCGCGCGCGCCGGCGGGCCTCCCAGACGGGGAGGGAGGGGGAGTTGGATCGGATCCGTAAAGCCATAGCCCTGCGCGACCGCCAGGACTCCGAGCGCGAGGTTTCGCCCCTCAAGCCCGCCCCCGACGCCGTCGTCCTCGACACCACTGCCCTCAGCCTCGACGAGGTGATCTCGCGGGTCCTGGATCTCGCAGACGACCTCCGCAGGGGAGCGTCGTCGTAGTGGCCATTACCTTCGAGGGGCGCAGCACGCCGCGCAAGATGTCCCGCAGGTACCACCTCTTCCGGCGGTTCCTGATCGTGCTCTGCCGCATCCTCTTCGGCCTCACCATCCACGGGATGGAGCGGGTGCCGAAGGAGGGGCCCCTGATAGTGGCCTCGAACCACCACCAGTACCCCGACCCCGTCCTCGTGTGCATGGCCGTGCCCCGCCGCATGCAGTGGATGGCCAAGAGACAGCTGTTCGACTTCCCTTACCGCAAATTCTTCGAGTTCATCGGGTCCTTCCCCGTAGACCGCGAAGGCGGGGGCCGGGCCGGGCTGCGGGCGGCCCTCGCCTTTCTGGCCGAGGATTGGGCGCTTGGCATCTTCCCCGAGGGCACCCACCGCGACGATGGCACGGATCGGGAGGCCAAGAGCGGGGCGGTCATGCTCGCCGTGCGCAGCGGGGCCCCCGTCCTGCCAGTGCACGTCGGTAAGCTGCCCGGTCCCGCCTCCCGGCTGCGGGGCCACAGGCTCGAGATCTTCGTCGGGGAGCCGACGGGCTTGGACCGATCCTTGCGTGGCGGCCAGGCCTACCGCGAGGCTGCCGACGAGATCTTGAGCGCCATCTACGCTTTGCCCGAGGAGCACGCCCGGCGGACGGCCCAGGCGTGAGCCGGCTCCCGGTGGTCGCGGTAGTCGGCGCGCCGAACGTGGGAAAGAGCTCGCTGGTGAACCGCATCCTGCGCCGGCGCGGGGCTGTGGTCTCAGATCAACCCGGCACGACCCGCGACCGGGCTTACAACCGGGCAGAGTGGGCGGGCCACGAGTTCACGCTGGTCGACACCGGCGGGATGGAGCCAAGCGCCAAGGTCGGCCTCGAGACCCTGGTTACCCTCCAGGCCAAGGTGGCCGTCGAGGAGGCCGACGTCATGGTGCATCTCACCGACGCCAGGCTCGGCGTGACGGAGGCCGATGCCGCCATAGCCCGCGAGCTCAGGCGCGCCCCCGGCAGGGTAGTCCTCGCTGTCAACAAGCTCGATAACCCCGCCGACGACACCGAGCGTCACCGCTTCTACTCTTTGGGCGAGGGCGAGCCTTACCCCATCTCGGCCATCCACGGCCTCGGCGTAGGCGACCTCCTCGACGCCGTCGTCTCCCTGCTCCCCGCGACGGAGCCCGACGAGGAGGAAGAGCTGCCGCGACTCTCGATCGTCGGGCGGCCCAACGTCGGGAAGAGCACCCTCCTCAACCGCCTCCTCGGCGCCGACCGCGCCGTCGTCTCCGAGGTCGCCGGCACCACCACGGACGCCGTCATGGATAGGGTTGAAGTAGAGGTAGAAGGTAAGACGGAGCGGTATCTGGTCATGGACACCGCCGGGATGAGCAGGAGCGCGCGGCGGGCTAGCGGCGTCCCGTACTACTCGTCGTTGCGGACCTCCGAGGCCATCAGGCGTTCGGACGTATCGCTGCTCATGGTTGACGCCGTCGAGGGCCTCGTGGGCGAGGACTTGAGGATCGCGCGCGAGATACAGGAGGGGGGCGGCTCCTGCGGGGTAGTCGTGAACAAGCGGGATCTGGTCCCCGCCGAGAGGTTGCGGGAGATAGAAGACGGGGTCTTCGCCCGCCTGACCGACCTGAAACCGAAGACCACTCACATCTCGGCGCTCACGGGCGCCGGCGTCGACGGTGTCTTGCCGTTCGCGGCCAGGATAGGCCGGGCGTACGGGCTGCGCGTTCCCACGCACGAGGTTGCCGAGTTCGTCAACGAGCTCGTGGGCAGGAGCGCGCCGCCCAAGGGCGTGAAGATCCGCTACGCTACCCAGACCGGGAGCCGCCCGCCGAGGTTCACGCTCTTCGCCAACAGGCCCAAAGACTTGCCCGAAGGCTACCTGCGCTACATCGAGAACGGCCTCAGGAGGCGCTATGGTCTCTGGGGTGTGAGCGTCGGGATCCGGGTGAAGAGCAGCCGCTAGGGGTAACGGCGAACCGGCGATCCGGGTAAGATAGGGTCAGGACACGAGCGCGAGGCTCAAGCCCTCGCCCGCGGTGCTACGGGCGCCTCGCGAAGGACCAGAAAGGTTGGGAGGGAGCATGTTCGTGGCGGCCCCGGGTACAAGCGGCGCGGCGTGGATCGCAGATAAGAGCAGTAGCGGGTTCGGGGGGGGTGGGCTCCGATGAAGGCCGTGATCATGGCCGGCGGGCAGGGGACGCGCTTGAGGCCGCTCACTAGCGACCAGCCCAAGCCGATGATCCCCATCGTCAACGTCCCCTGCATGGAGCACATAGTAGGCCTCCTCAAGCGCCACGGCTTCACTGAGATCGCGGTGACCTTGCAGTTTTTGCCCGACGAGATCCGGGACTACTTCGGCGACGGCTCCGACTGGGGCGTTAGCATGAGTTACTCCGTCGAAGACGCGCCCGCCGGGACGGCGGGCTCGGTCAAGATGGCCGAGCAGCAGCTGGGTCTCGAGGGCGAGCGGCTCTTGATCATCAGCGGCGACGCGCTCACCGACACCGACCTCAGCAGGCTCGTCGAGTTCCACGAGGAGAAAGGTTCCGAGGCGACGATGGTCCTCAAAGCCGTCGAGAACCCTCTCGATTTTGGCATCGTCATAACCGAGGAGGACGGGCGCATCGTGCGGTTCCTGGAGAAGCCGGCGTGGGGGCAGGTCTTCTCCGACACCGCGAACACGGGCATCTACCTGCTCGAGCCTTCGGTGATGGAGGAGATCCCCGACCCCGAAGAGGGCGAGTACGACTTCTCGAAGGAGCTCTTCCCCAAGCTTCTCGAGGCCGGACGCCCACTCTACGGCTACGTGATCGACGACTACTGGGAGGACATCGGCACCCTGGAGCAGTACGCGAGCGCGCAGCGCGACGTGCTCGACGGCCGCGTCAAGGGCCTCAGGCCCCCGGGCGCGCGCCTCAGGGAGAACATCTTCGTCGGACGTCGGGCGCAGGTAGACGACGACGAGCTCGAGGGCCCCGTCGTCATCGGGGAGAACGTCCGCGTAGACCAGGGCGCGAAGATAAGCCCCTACTCGGTCATAGCCGATAACGTAGTGATCTCCGCCGGCGCTACTGTCGAGCGCAGCGTAGTCGCCGAGGGGACCTACATCGGCGAGGGGGCAGAGCTCGTTGACACCCTCGTCGGGCGCAACTCCTACATCCAGGCGCGGGCGCGCATCCTCGAGCGCAGCGCCCTCGGCGACGACGTGATAGTCGGCGAGGGGGCGACGATAGCCCCCGACGTGAAGGTCTACCCGCACAAGACCATCGAGGCCAGGGCGAACGTCACCCAGTCCTTGATCTACGAGACCATGGGCCTTCGAACAGTGTTCAACGGGGGCGTGGTCAGCGGCAAGTTCAACGTAAACCTCACGCCCGAGTTCGTCACGCGGCTCGCCTCCTCGTTCGGCACGACGCTCGACCCCGGGGCCGTGGTCACTTTGGGCCGCGACTCCTCCCGGTCTGCGCAGGTCGCCAAGCGGGCGATGACGGCGGCGTTGCTCGGCACCGGCATCAACATCCGCGACCTCAGGGCTGCCCACGCCGGCGTGGTCCGCCACGACCTCCTCGCTGGTAAGTCCTCGGCCGGGGCGCACGCCCGGGTAGGGAAGGACCCGGACGATGTCGAGATCCTTTTGTTCTCCTCCGATGCTACCCCCATGACCGAAGGGGACCAGCGTTCGATCGAGAAGGTCTTCGTGCGCGAGGACTACCGGCGGGCGTACGCGGGCGGCATAGGGGAGTTGATCTACCCCGCCCGCGTGGTCGAGCAGTTCGTGGAGCGCCTGGAGCGCGCCGTTGATCGCAGAAAGACCTCGGGCGCTACCATCGTCGTGGACTTCTTCGGCGGGGTGGCCGGCCTGGTGGCGGGCCGGGTTTTCTCCCGCCTCGGGATCGGGGCGGTGGTCATGGAGGGCTTCGCCAACGCCAACGTCGCCGGCACGGTCGGCAGGAGGAACCTGGAGGAGAGCATCGAGCGGGTGGCCGGAATCGTGCCGACCGTGGACGCCGCCTTCGGCGCGGTGGTCGGCCCGGAGGCCGAGTACGTCCAGTTCGTCGACGACGAGGGCCGGTATGTACCCCCGGACGTGATGCTCGCCTGCCTTATAGACCGGCTGCAACCCCAAAAAGCCGTGTTCCCGATCAACCTGAGCCGCGGCTACACGAAGCTGGTCGAGGACGCCGGCGGCGCCGTGGAGATCAGCCGCACGGGCGCTGGCAACGTCGCCATCAAGGCCGCCGATGCGCGCGCCGACCTCGCCTCCTTGGCCGACGGGCGCTACATCTTCCCATCGTTCCTCCCCGCCCCCGACTGCTTTATAACGCTGGCCCGCGTCCTCGAAGCCTTCCGCGCGACCCCCCTCTCCGAGGTGCGCCAGGGGTTCGACGACCCCTTCGGCCAGGTAGCCCGCGAGCGCATCGAGTGCCCGTGGTCGGCGAAGGGGCGCGTGATGCGCGGTCTGGCCGAGAGGTTCGGTGGCGACCCAGACGCCATCCTCACCGAGGGCGTCCAGCTCAACGTTGAGGGCGGCTGGGTCCTCATGCTCCCCGACCCCGACCATCCCGTCTTCTACGTCTACGCCGAACCCGAGGAGGAAGGGATTCCGCCGGCCGAGATCATGGGCGAGTACGTCGAGCTGGTGAGGTTCCTCATCGAGGACCAGGCGATGCTCTCAAGCTAAGATTGCACTTCAGGTTGAGGTCGGGTTATACTTCGGCCATGGAAGATCCTGGGTCAGCGCGGGGCGTGGGGTTCGACTGGGAGGGGGCGGAGGACCTGACGGCCCTCTCCAGGCGAGAGCTCGCCTCGAGGCTCGAGTCTCTTTGCGAGGAGGAGCGCGCGCTCGGCTACAGGCTGCACCTCCTCCAGGGCAGGATAGAGCTCATCCGGGCCGAGTTGTCGGGCCGGGGCTCGGTGGCGCTCTGCTCGCCGGAGGAGCTCGCGCGGGTCTTGCTCGGGGAGTCTCCCGCCGGGATGAGGGATCCCGCTGAGGAGAAGACGCCGTGAGGCTGTGTCCCGAGTGCGGGGCCGAGGTCAGGCCCGGGATGAAGTTCTGCGCCGAGTGCGGAACCAAGCTGGACACCGGCCAGAGCACGGTCTCCTACGCGCCGAGCTTCGGTGCCGAGGGGGGGCCTGTGGCGCTCGGCGAGGCTGAGGGGGCTGCCTTGATCGAGCTCGACCAGGTCGAGGGCACGGCCGGGCGCAGGATGCACGACTTGAGGGACGAGGTGGTGACTGTTGGCCGGGGCCAGGACAGCAGCATCTTCCTCGACGACGTCACAGTCTCCAGGAGGCACGCCGAGATCGTGCACGGGGAGCGGGGCGGCTACAGGATACGCGACGTCGGGAGCCTGAACGGGACCTACGTCAACCGCGTGAGGGTGGACGCCGTGGACCTGCGCAACGGCGACGAGATCCAGGTGGGCAAGTACCGTTTCAGGTTCGTGTTCGCGTAAAGGGGAGCGAACGCTGTTGTCGAGAGGATGGGAGTGAACGCGAGTGGAGAACGGCGGTTTCAGCGATAGTACGAGCGGGGCCAGTGCGGTTACGGGCGAGGGCTACAGCACCACCAAGGACAGCTTCACCATCGGGGAGGTAGTCGAGCGCCTGCGGCCCGAGTTCCCGACGCTCTCGGTCAGCAAGATCCGCTACCTCGAGCGGCGGCGTCTGATCAACCTGACCCGCACCCGGGGCGGGTACAGGCTCTTCTCGGCCCAGGACATCGAGCTGTTGCGCTACATCCTGACGCTGCAGGACAAGGAGTATCTGCCCCTCAAGGTGATCAAAAAGCGCATCGAGGGCGGCGGCGGGTTCACCTCGGGCGATTCGGCCGGCGACCTCTCGCGCGTGCTGGAGGAGAGGACCTACACCCGCGAGGAGTTGGCCGACACTTTGGAGGCCGACACGCGCTTTGTGGAGGAGCTCGTCTCCGTCGGCGTGATAGGCCGCAGCGGCGAGCTCACCCAGCGCGACGCCGAGATAGCGCGCATGGCCCTCGAGATGGCCAAGTACTCGATCCAACCCCGCCACCTGCGCGGCATCATGGCCGCCGTGGACCGCGAGGCCGCCCTCTTCAAGCAGGTGGTAAACCCCGAGCTGCGCAGCGGCGACGACGGTCGCGTGGCCGAGGCGATGAACAAGGCGCGCCACCTGGCCGCCGTGGACTCGCGCATGAAAGAGCTTATGATGGCCAACGTCATAGACACCTTCGCCCCGTGACCGAGAGCCCCGCCACTGGAGCCCAAGCGAGCGCCAGCGAGCTCGAACGCCGCATCCGCACCGTGCCGGACTTCCCGCGCCCCGGCGTCTCCTACAAGGACGTGACCCCCCTCATAGAGGACGGCGCCTCCCTGCACGCCGCCGTCGACGCCCTGGCGACCGCCACCGACTACCTCGCCTACGACCGCATCCTCTCCGCCGAGGCCCGCGGCTTCGTCTTCGGCACGGCCCTTGCCTACCGCGCCCAGAAGGGCCTCATCCTCGCCCGCAAGCCAGGCAAGCTCCCGAGGGAGACCATCTCCGCCTCCTACGACCTCGAGTACGGCACCGACGCGCTCGAGATCCACAGCGACTCCATCCCGAGGGGCACACGCGTCCTCGTCGCCGACGACCTGCTCGCAACCGGCGGAACCGCCCGCGCCATGTGCCAGCTCGTCGAGAACGCCGGCGGCACCGTAGCCGGCGTCGCCTTCCTGATAGAACTCGCCTACCTGGAGGGCCGCGCCCAGCTGCGCCCCTACGAGGTCATCTCCGTCGTAACCTACGACTCCCCGGATGACTAGCCTCCCCGAACCCCTCCCGGAGGAGACCCACCCACAAGCAGCAGCCTCCCCACAAGAAGTCCACCGCCTCATCGCCCTCTACCTGCGCACCCTCAACACCCCCCAGACGATAAAGACATATAATACAGAGCTTGTGCTCTTTGCGGAGTTTATAGAGAACGAGATAGGGAAGGGCCTGGGGGCATTGACGGCCGAGGACGTCTCGCTATATCGGGAGCACCTCATAAAGACTTACGCTCCGGCTACGGCGGCGAAGAAGCTGGCGGTTCTCAGGCGGTTTTTGATCTTTACGTTTATGGCCGGCGTGACCACTGTGAATCCGGAGTCGCTGCGTTTCTTCGCGAAGAGCCCGCGGGTGCGGCAGGATTCGTCCTACAACGTCCTGACCGACGAGGAGCTCTCGCGCATGCTCGCTGCCGCGCGCGGCTCCAACTACCGCGACTACGTCATGCTCGCGGTGATGGCCGGTTGCGGCCTCAGGGAGGTCGAGGTCGTCGGGATCAGGATCGGAGACTTCAGGGACGTCGGAGGAGGACAGACGTTCTTGCGCGTCCTCGGCAAGGGCGAGAAGGTCCGCAACGTCCCGCTCTCACCGGACCTCTGGCGCCTGATACAGCGCTACGTCCTCCTAACCGAGCGCAGCTTCACCTCCCATCTCGACTCCCGCAAACCCCTCTTCACCTCCCGCGTCGGCAAGGACAAACCCCTCACCACCCGCTCCGTCCAGAACATAGTCAAAAAATACGTCCGCGCCGCAGGCATAACCAAGGCCATCTCCCCACACTCCATCCGCCACACCGTGGGCACCAACATGGCAGTAAACGAAGCCCCACTACTCGTGATCCAACAATTCCTCGGCCACTCAGACCCAAAGACCACCCTCCGCTATATTCGCCGCGCCGAGGAACTCGCCACCCGCGCATATCAATATAATACATTACCTCTATA
>JADDPU010000226.1 GCA_016781725.1 Rubrobacter sp.
CGGGTGAGGGTATACCAAGCGCGGGTCGAGAACGGCGAGATCGTGCTAACGCGGCGACGCCGTAAAGTCTGATCTCAACGGCCATGGTTATTCAGCGTCGCTTCCACCCAAGATTTGCGCGACCAGCTCACGCAAATCCCCCACGCCGGGACCCGCGGCCTCTTGCCGACGGTCCGGAGGCAAACGATGAACTTTGTACACCAGGGGAACCCGTGTTAAATTCATGTTAAACCAGGGTACTGACCCTGGTCCCGTGGGGTGTGTTGTCGATTCTGGATTCGAGGTAATTTAATGACCGTGGCGGCGATACTACCGTTCGTTGCGGCGGCCTTTGCGGTGGTTAGCGGCATCAACGATGGCAGTACGCTGATCGCCATGGGCCTGAAGATCACGTCCCTCAAGCCGCTGATGGCGATTGGCCTGTTGTCTGGTGCCGTCGTGACGGGTCCGGTCCTTTTCGGCACCCAAGTAGCAACCACGCTCGCCGGCCGTCTGGTCTCTTTCGAAGGCGACGCCGGTGACGCCGCGTTATTGGCGGCGGTCATCGCGGCGCTGTCGATCGTGGCGATGCTCTCTCGTCGAGGGCTTCCTACAAGCCTTACCCTTGCGCTCATGGGGGGGATCGCGGGAGCCGGGGTCGGCTACAGACTACCCGTCTCATGGGAAACGATCGCGCTCGTCCTGGCTATAGGAGCCGCGGCTCCTATCGTTGGCGGCGTTGGCGGTTTTGTATTCTCCCGTTCTCTCATCTGGTATATGCCGGGGCGCGGGGCCGCCACAACGCGCATCGGGTGGGCGCACCGGCTCGCGTTCGGGTTTCAGTGCCTGGCGTACTCGGTAAACGACGGGCAGAAGATGCTGGCCATATTCGCGGTTGCGGCGGGAACGGATTCGGGATCGTTACCGGCTCGGCCGGGGCAGTTGTTGGCGATAGGCGTACTGTTCACCTTGGGGGTACTGGTCGGTCTCCGCCGGTCCGCGGCGACGCTGAGCACGGGAGTGATGCTCATGCGCCCGACCAATACGGTCGCCGCCGAGTTCTCTTCGGCGGCGGCCGTCTTCGGGACCACGGCCCTCGGCGCACCGGTGAGCATGACACAGTCGGCCGCCGCCGCGTTGGTAGGATCGGGCCTGAGCGAGGGTTACGGTAAGATCCGGTGGCAAGCGGCTTCCCGGATAGCCCTGGCATGGGTTTTCACCCTCCCCGCCGCCGCGGTGCTGGCGGCGATAATCGCGCGCTTCGGGAGCGCGGTTTCGTGAGGTTTCCTTTCAAACAGCTTTTCAGAGACCTCTCCGGTCGCTCCGATCAAGTGTTCGTGGATCTCATCTCCGGGCAGATCGAAGCGACGTTGGAGGGCGCCTCACTGGTGCGTGAGCTGGTCACGAGCGGCGATGCGAGTTTTACCGCCCGCTCCCGAGAGTTGATGAGGGAGATAGAGCACCAAGGCGATAATCAGCGGGCGCTCCTGGTGGCCGAGCTGTCGCGGGCTTTGATCACGCCGATCGACCGGGAAGATCTCTTTAGACTCTCCCGGGCTATCGACGACGTCCTCGACAACCTGCGCGACTTTTTCCGGGAGTGGGATCTCTACGGGGTAGAGAGCAAGGGCACTTTCGGCCCCCTGCTGGAGGCCGTCATCGAGGGCATGACGGAGTTGCGGGGGGCGGTAAGCGTACTCGTTACTCGACCCTCTGCGGTCCCTCAAGGCGCACTCGCATCCAAGAAGGCCGGCGGTAAGATCCGGCGCCTCTATCAGCTCGAGACGGCCAGGCTCTTCGAGAGGGAGCTGAGCATGGACGTTCTCAAACGCCGCGAACTGTTGAGGCGGCTCGATGTCGTCGGTCTCCGGCTCGGAGAGGCAGCCGACTATCTCGCCGACGCCTCGGTGAAACGCAGCCACTAACGCTCTCTTTTCGTGGATGACGGATACCGAGCTCCTCCCAAAATATCGGCAACCCTCGAGGACCCGCGGAGCATCGGCCCCAAAACACCGGCCCCACGCACCGGTTTACGCCGATCTGCTCGTATGTTAAGCTGCAATTCGCAACACGGTACCCCATGCGGAACATGCGACAGGCACCCTCAGGGGAGAGGAGAGGCGTGGACGGGTACCCCGGAAGGTGGCGTCCGGCACACTATGCTATGGGTACTTGCAAGACCGTCCGGCGGACCCGCGAGGGGTCCCCGGCGCGCCGCGGCTCCGCCGAGGATAGGCGCTATCTCAGGTAAGACATTGCCGAATGAAACAGATACATCACGGTCT
>JADDPU010000187.1 GCA_016781725.1 Rubrobacter sp.
GACCACGGGTCCTAGCAGGAACCCGCCGTAGCCCAAGGTTGTGACAACCGAGATGGCCCCGCCGGCCCGCTCCGGCGCGAGGTCGCCTGCGGCCGAGAAGGCTATGGGCGCGACCCCGGAGAGCGCGAGCCCGACCACGAGGAGCCCGCAGACGACGAGCAAGGGCTCGCGCGTGGCGAGGGCCAGGCCCATCCCGGCAGCGGTGAGCAGGCCCGACGCGAGCAGGGTCTGTCGGTTCCCGAAGGACCTTACGGCCCAGGCGGTCCCGAGCCTGCCTACGGCCATCGCCCCGTAGAAAACGGCGACCCCGGACCCCCCGACGAGGGCCGGCAACCCGAGCGTCTGCCTGAGGTAGATGCCCGACCAGTGTTCCATCTCCCCTTCGGAGAGCAGGCCGAGGGTCGCGATCGCCCCTACCAGAAGCAGCGGTAGGTGCCGCATGAGCCCGCGGTTCCTCTCCCCCGTAGACGACTCGCCCGTCGTGACGGGGAAGCGGGTGGTCGCGACGGCCAGGGAGACGCCCGCGAGCGGGAGGAGCAACGCCAGGTAGACGAGCCGGTAGTCGGTGCCGGCCTGGATCAGGACGCCAGCCCCTACGGCGCCTACCATCGCCCCGCCCGAGAAGGCCGCGTGCAGCAGGGGCATGAAGCGCCGGTCCGTTGCCTGCTCGAGGTCAACGGCCGAGGCGTTTATCCCGACGTCGTAGAGCCCGGAGGCCGAGTAGAGCACGACCAGCGTCAGCAGCAACGCCGCATAGCCGCCGGCCAGGGAGAGCCCCGCGATGCCGAGCCCGATCGCGCCCCCAGCGAGCGTCAGGAACGCCCGCCGTCCTAGCCTATCGGCGGTCCACCCGAGGGTCGCCATGGCGAGGATGGAGGCCGAAGCCCCGACGAACAGGGCGATCCCCAAAGGTCCTGGCGAGAGGTCGAGGGCGCGGGTCAGGTCGGCCAACAGGACCGCGAAGACGCCCCAGAAGAGGCCGAAGAAGCCGAAAGCCCCCAGCTCGACGGCCAGGAGCTTCCGGTGCGGGGCCGTGCCGACGTTACTCGGTCTCGTAGCCCCTCTCCTTCCAGGCGTTGATGCCGCCATCCATGTTGGCGACGTTCGTGTAGCCCATCTCCTTGAGGGACCTGGCCGCCAGGGCGCTCCGGCCCCCCGAGGCGCAGTGGATGACGATGCGGGCCTCCTTGTCTGGCAGTTGCTCGGCCGCCTGGTACTCCAGCAGGCCGCGCGGCACGTGCTTCGCCCCCGAGATGTGGGCCTCCTCCCACTCCGCCGGCTCCCTCACGTCCAGAACGGTCACGTCCTCGCCGGAGCTCAGCGCACCGTGCACCGACTCGACGTCCGTCTGCTCCGTCTCGGCCTTCGCCTCCGCCACCAACTCCTGGTAACTCTTCGCCACTGTGCGCCTCCTCGTGGTCGCTGCCCGGGAAGCCAATATTAGCCTATCGTGGGCCGTCGCAGGTGCAGCCTCGCTTTGCGCGTACCTCTAGGCCTTGCGGTTCCTGGTGGAGACCGTGTAGGTGCCGTCGGGGAGCTCGCCGAGCTCGTAGTCGCCGAAGAGGATGGGGTCTGCGGTGCGCAGGCAGAGGAAGAGCCGGAGTGCGAGGTTGCGGATCTCGCTCTCCGCGTGCGCGTCGGCCCGCATCTCGATTATGTGCCTGAGGGCCCTCACGTTCCCGCTGAAGACCATAGGGGCCTCGGTCTCGTTCGGCAAGAGCGAGCGCGCGGTCTGCTGCACCTTCTTGCGGGCGTCGGTCTTGTGGTCGGCCGAGAGCATGCTGCTCCCGCTACCCTGGCGCTCCAGCAAACGGTCCGCCATCTCACCGTACTCGGCCGCGGCCCGGTCGGCCCGCTCCTCGAAGAGCCTGTGCAGCTCCGCATCCTCCCCGTACTCGGGCCGCTCCACGAAGCGTAGTACACTTCCTGATACATAACGTTGCGAAGTCTGTGAAAATCCCGCGCCGGCTCTGTGTCGCACGAGTTCGTGGGTCACGCTGCGGCTAATACCGTAGAGCAGGAAGCTGAAGCTCGCATGCTCGAGCACCGAGCCGTGCCCCGCCGAGGTCAGCCGTTCAAAGTAACCGGCGGCGTTCTCGTTGGTCGTCCTTCGGGGCCCGAAGGACATGTAGCAGTTGCCAGAGAAGTGAGGCTTGCCGTTCCTGCGAACGAAAACGATACCGTTACTGGTGGTTACGCAGTAGACTTTCCCTGTGTAATGCTTGCCCTCGATCTTATTCCCTCTGTTGACGTACGTCTGTTTCCTGGTTTTCCTGCACACTGCATAGGTCTGCAGTCGTCCCTCGATCTTCTTGTTCTCTCTCAGGCGAGATCCATAACCGATCTTGCACAATATTTCTTGGGCCTGATCGGCCAGCGCTTTGGAGGTGGTGACTAGGTACTCGGTGCCCGACCTCTTCTGCACGTGACCGTCGGTTTTGACCAGGGTAGCCCAGATCTCCTCAAGCCAGTCCGAGGGAAGATTCAATACCCAACCTGGAAGCTTCTTGTTTTGTGATCCTTTGCCGCACTGATCCTCGAAGAAGCGACTTACTCTCTTGCCTCCGTGCACCATCGTACGTGGACAATCGTTCCTGCTGTCCATGTACGCGTGCGCCTTCAGACCGAGGGTCTCTGCCAACCGCTTGACATCCTCGACGTGATTCCCGTAGATCACTATCCCTTCGCCCTCACCCTTGTGTAAGCTACCTTCGGTGGCGTAGTAGACACAGAGCAGAGCAAATGCTCTTATGCTTTCGCTCTCGTCGAACCTCAGCGAGGGTACGGAGTAGTTGCGGGTGCCGTAATCACCGCCGACGTGGTTAGATATTCTCTGCGAGTAGTCGAACCCCGGAATCTCGACGAAATCAGGAACAGCGCCCTGCCAGCCATCCGGAGCGGTCCTGACCAGGAACGTACGACTGGCTACCTGCCAGGTCGGGTAGAAGCCGTACTGGTCTAAGTCGCGAACTTTCGCCCATTGCCTGTGATCCGGCGTAAGCAAGAACGAGAGCGAAGAACTCTCGAACCCGAATACGAATCCCTCGTAGTCGTACACCTGATAACCTTCGGGCCTCTGAAACTCGGCGACGCCAGTCTTGGGGTTGAGCGTAAGCACGAGTTCCGACCGATCCAAATCCTCGAACTTTTTCCAGCCGTCGTCCGTTAGCACCTCAGTCTCGTCGTCGAAGCACGTCTGGCCCGCCGTCTTGCACAGCTGGGAGGAATCCGGCAGTTGTGTGGGATCTTCCAGGTACTCGGGGAACCGGAGCTCCGGGTCGAAGCCTTCGAGGAACCCGCCGAGCCCCGCGACGTTAGTCTGAGGGCGCGCCAGCATGACCACGCCAGGCGTCCTTAGGTACGGGGTGCCTCTCCCCGTGTGGTACACCGGAGAGTGCAAGGCGGGGAAGCCGTCAGCGACGGTCCCGCCCAACCTCTCGAACAGCTCTTGCGTGCGCTCGGCGTTACGCTCCGTCGTCTCCAAAGGGCTCCCTTCTCCGGTCTCCTACCCGCAAGGTTAGCAGCCCCCCAGGTGAACCTCCAGACGCCCGCGCGATCCGCGGCCCGCCCGAGCGGGCGCGCCCGAAGAAGGGCCCATTGCCGACAAAGCGGGACCAACCGTAAGCCGGCTACGAAGCGGCGCACCCGCCGCCCCGTAGCCGGCCTGTTTTGAAGTCTTCCTAGACGGCTTCGGAGAGGGCGCGGCGCAAGGAGCTCGCGTAGCGGCCGGTGCGGATGGTCCTCAAAGCCTTGATCTCCACCTGCCGCGCCCGCTCCTGGCTTATGCCCAACTCCTCGGAGACCTCGCGCAGGGTACGGGTCTCGCTGCCGTCGAGGCCGTGGCGCATCTCGAGTATTCTTGCTTCGCGCTCGGGCAGGCTCTTCACGGCCTCGACGAGCGTCAGCTCCCACTGGCCGACCTCGACGCGGGCGTAGTCTTCGCCGGAGCGCTCGTCGGGGAGCAGCTCGCCCATCTCGGAGCCCTCCTCGGCGCTCATCCTGGTGTTGATGCTGGAGATGGGCTGCCCGACCTCGCGCAGCCGCCTGGCCTCCTCAGGCCTGACGTCGAGCCTCGCGGCGAGCTCCTCCTCGGTGGCGTCGCGGCCGAGCTCGAGGCTCAGGGCGTTCTCGGCCCGGCGCAGCCGGTAGAGGGCGTCGACGACGTGGGCGGGGAGGCGGACTGTGCGGCCGTGGTCCGCGAGGGCGCGCGTGACGGCCTGCCGGATCCACCACGTAGCGTAGGTGGAGAAGCGGTTGCCCATCTCGGGGTCGAACTTCTCGACGGCCCGGATGAGGCCCGCGTTGCCCTCCTGGATGAGGTCCTCGAACGGCACGCCCCGTCCCCTGTACTTCTTGGCGATGGAGATCACGAGCCTGAGGTTGCACTCGATGAGCTTCTGGCGCGCCCTCCCGTCCCCCGCGTGGGCCCGCCGGCTGAGCTCCTTCTCCTCATCCGCGTCGAGCAGCCTGCCGTCGCGCACCCTTCCGAGATACTGCGTGAGAACGTCCTGTGCCTCGATCATCGCCTCTCCCCTCTCCTAGGTGTCAGGCTTCGGGTCCCTGGCCAATGCCTGCCTCGTTCACGCAGCCGGGTAGGAACCCCCGACCCTGGGTCCTCCGTGCGTCACGAACCGGTCCAGGACGCGCTCGTCCAGGCTGGAGGTGACCCGCCAGCTGCGCCCGCACGAGGCGCACTCGAGCTCCAACCGCCGGCGGTCGCCGGCTTCGGCCAAAACCGCCTCCTTGAAGGAGCGCAGGCAGCACCCGGGCAGGGACCACACGTAGATCTCCCTCTCCGGCTCGCCCACCGGGACGAGCGCCGTGTCGGGGCGCAGGGCGCTCCGCCCCTTGCGCCTCCTCTTCGTATTCGATGCTCGTTCGACCACCTTCCATCTCCTCCCTAAAAGGCGTTCCCTGCTTCGGCCCGCCTACGCAGCTCCCTTGCGCTCGTCGAGGTCGGGTTGCGAGAAGGCGTCCTCTTCGGGGTGCATCGGCAGCGCCGTCTGCCACATGGCGCCACAGGCCGGGCACTCGAAGGAGCGCTCCTGGCCGCGCGCGCTACGCTGGCAGCAGGCGGGGAGGTCCTCCTCGTAAAGGACCTCCCCACCCAGCGCCGACATCCAGATGGAGCCGCGCACTACGCGGCCCTCCCGGAGAGCCGGCCGATCCACTCGCTCGCCTCCTCGCGCGTCAGCTCCCCGACCGGCTTGCCGACCATCTCCTCGAAGCGCCCGATCCCGTCCTCTACCACGTCGGAGATCAGAGCCTCGAGGTAGTTGAGCTGCTTCCTCGTCGCCGGCAACTCGCCCTTGCCGTCCTCCTTGGACGCCTGGGCCTTGCGCTCGTCCCCAAGAGCGCCCCGCTGCGGCTCGACGACCTCCTCCTCCTCGCTCGGCCCCCCAAGCTCCTCGAAAGCCGTGACGCCCACGTTTATGGCGTCCCTCAAGGCCCGCGCCTTCGCCCGGGTCTCGGCCATCCGAATGAGGTGCGGCGCTATCGCCCGGTTGACGTTCTCGGGGGAGGCGTCCCCGATCCCCCCGAACTTGCCCTCGTCCGTCCTTACGACAGCCTTGACGATGGCGACCTCGCCGTTGCTGCTCTGCGGAACCTGCAAGAGCTCCGTCTCGATGCTCCGCAAGCCCCGGCTGTGCGCCTCCTCCAAGAGACCCGCATACAATACGAACCTCTTGCCCTGGCGCTCGATCATGTACTCTTCCCTCACGACTGAACCTCCTCCGGCCTAAAGCCGGTACCGCTGTCTTCACTGAATCCGGTGAGGCTATGGACAAAACCAAACATCAGGCTATCCGCTCGTAGGTGTACTGGCGTCCGCCGGGAGCTGCGGTCTCCACGCGGCGGTGTATGAGGCCGAGTTTGGCGAGCCTGGTCGCCCGGTTGTTACAGGCTGTATGGTTGAGGCCGAGCCTGGTGGCGAGCGCCGCGTTGGTGATGGAGCCGGCGTCGTAGATCGCCTGCAGGGTCTCGACCAGGTGGTCTGGGACCTCGCCGACGATGCCGGGCTCGGCCCCGATCTCATCTACCCGGATCATGGCGAGCGACCGCTGCCTCAGAGAGGCCTCGACGTTCTCCAGAAGATCCCGGTCCTCCTCGACCAACACCAGGTGCCGATCCCCGTACTCCCCGCTCGCCGACCTCGAGGCCAGTATCCCCAGAGCCTCGTCCGCGAACGAGTAGTCCATAAGCTCGACGCCCCGCGTGTCCACGTACAGGATGCCGCCCTTGGGCAACTCCTCGAGCGCCCCCTCGAGCGCCTCCCTGACAGCCCGGCCCGTCCGGCGGGTCACCATCAGCTTGCCCCCGAAGTCGCCTGAGGCCACCTCGAAGACCCGGTGCGCCTGCTCCTCACCCACCGAAGCCGTCCTCACTGTCGTCAGTGAAATCATATAAGAGGATTGTACCGGGCCTGTGCTGATAAGTCAACGGCATATCGGGGGGTATTTTGCCTTCATTTGGAGGCTTTTTCTTGGGGGGTGCGGGGCAGGGAGACCCGGACGAAGGTGCCCGGGAACTGGGGGACGTTGCGGGAGTTCTTGCGGTTCTCATAGACTGTGACGCGGCCCGTGCCCGAGCGCAAAGAGAGGGAGCCGCCGGAGCGGGCGGCGATGCCTGCGACGAGGGCGAGGCCGCCGCCGCGTCCGATCTCGCCGGTCGCCGAGACCCCCATCTCGAGGGCGTGCCTCAGGGCGTCGTTGTCCGTGGTTGTGTGTTCGGCGTACTCCGGGTTGCGCGAGAGCGTCTCGCGCACGCCCACGCCCCCGTCGGCGATCGCTATGAGGACCTCCTCGCCGCGGCGGCGGGCCCCGCTGACTATGTGGTGGTAGGCCTGGACGGCGGCGTACGCCCCGAAAGAGGAGACCCCGTGCTCGGCCGCGTTCGCGCAGACCTCAGAGAGGGTCGAGCAGATCGCGACCCGCTCGCGCAGGCGGTAGCCCTGGTTCTCCAGGATCTCCGAGATCCGCCCGATAATCCCCGGTATCTCCTCCTCGGTGTGGAAGTTGATCAACTCCTGCAGCGTCCCCGGGTTGTGCCGTCTGCGCTCCCCCAAAGCCGCCACGTCGGCGTTCGTGCGCACCCGCTCACCGAACATCCTGAAGAAATCCATCCGCTCCAAATAGGCCGGCACGTCGCGCCCCGCGAGCGCGAGGTCGACCTCCTCGCAGCGCGCGCACAGAAACTCGAGCAGCGCCGCGAGCCCACAGAGCCCCGCGGGCTCCACGAACTCCACTGCCCGCAGATCGAGCACCACGGGTCCCCCGTCGACGCGCGTGGCGGCGTCAAAGGCAGGGTCGAGGCTACCCATGGTCAGCACCCCGCTCATAGCGCCGCGGCTGCGAACGTTCAGATCCAGTTGCGTCTTCACTGGCCTTATTGTAGCTGGTTAAGACCGGTTGGCGCCTTTTGCTCCGGTGATCCGGTGTAAGAGACCATGAGTGGTCCCCGTTCAGTGGGTTCCATGGCGATCTCGTACAGGCGTTTGGCGTGGATCTGTCGAGGGCACCTTTGGGCGTCTCTCAGGCGTCGCGACGACGCTCGTAGAAGAGCTCGGTGTAGCGGCGGTTGTCGTAGCGGCTCAGGAGGGAGCCGTCGCCGACCTGCGCGAAGCCGTTTTTCTCGAAGACGCGTTGCATGCGGTGGTTGTGGGCCATGGTCGAGCCTCGGACGGCCTCGAGGCCCAGGGTGTCGAAGGCGTAATCCAGGAGGAGGGAGACGGCCTCGGTGGCGTAGCCCTTACCGCGCAGGTTGCCCGGGCCGATCTTTATGCCGAGCTCGCAGCCGTCGCGGCGGAAGTCGTAGAGGGTCGCCATGCCGATAGGGT
Organism: Rubrobacter sp.; assembly: GCA_016781725.1. Lineage (GTDB taxonomy): Bacteria > Actinomycetota > Rubrobacteria > Rubrobacterales > Rubrobacteraceae > Rubrobacter_D. Next base: position 7,838 of record JADDPU010000187.1, read on the forward strand.
CTCCGGCGGCCTCTATGATAAAGGTCTTCACGCTCTTGTCCTCCCAGCGGGCCAGGTAATCGCGGCGGGCTGCCGAGAGGGAGATCGAGATCGGGGCCCTGCCGTTCCAGGCTGCGAGCTCGGGGTCGCGGTCCCAGGAGTAGGCGGCCTCCACGTCCGACTCGCGCGGCGGCCTGAGGATCACGGACTCCCCGCTCAGGGCCTCTATCTCTTCGGCGCGTATGGCAGCTCCTCTCTAGGGAACAGAAATGTTACACCCGCGGGGCTCCCCTGGCAGCCCTTCGGGCGATTC
>JADDPU010000033.1 GCA_016781725.1 Rubrobacter sp.
CGGTACCTGAGAATGGCGATCCCGGCGGCGAGCGGGATCAGAGCCAAGACGACGAACGCGTCGACCACCAAGAACAGGTTGGGGGCAGCCGCCTGGACCGGGGCGTTGGTCAGAAACCACACCGGGATCGCCAACGCGGCAAATGCTAGCCACTTGATCTGCTGGCGCTCCACACTCCCCGAGCGCCTGAAGCGCACCACCAGGCTCGCCGCCGCAGCGAAGAGGAGGGCAAAGTACACCGCGAACACGAGCGTGCCGATAAGGTCGAAAAACGAGCGTAGAGCCTCGACTCCCAGAGGGTTGACGATACCCTCGTTCTGTATCTCTCCCGGGCTCAACGCGGAGTGGAGCGTTTCGCCCACGCAGAAGATCAGAGCAACCCAGACGAGCCACCGCCAGCGGGGCGAGACCAGGCGCCCGTCGGGGAAGTAGAGCGGAACGAAGACAAGCATAAGTATAACGCCAGGCACCGGCACCCAGCTCAGGAGCCAGGCCATCGCCAGTGCTCCCGGCAACGCGCCGGGCGCGGTAAGCAGCCCGTAGGTGGCGTACCCGGCCGCGACCCCACTAAGCGCCAAACAGACGGCGCCGCCGAGGAAGAACCATCCTATGGGATTTTCGGGACGGCGGGAGGCGACCAGGCCGCCGACCAGCGCGCTGGAGGTCAAAGCCAGGGGGAAGCTGACCGCTTCGATATCATCGCCGTTTAGGACAGCAAGCGCTGCGGCGCAGGCGCTCAGTGCCAACGACAGTAGGCACACCGACCAGGCGAGGCGGGAGGCCGTCCGGGATCTCACGGTCTCACCTCCCTGTCAAACTCCCTCAGCCACAGCGAGGCGTGCGCCGGCTGCATCGTCTCCTTCACCACCGAGAGAAGGTCCCCGTTCAACTCGTCCAGGTCGGTCTCCTCGCGGAGCTTCGCAGAGAAGCTCTCGAGCGTCTGTGCCGCGTCGTACTTTTTGCGGTAGAAGCGGCGATCTATGAACCCCTGGATGCGCCGCCTCAACGGGCTGAACAGGGCGGCGATGGCCAGCGTGGACGCCACTATCGCGAGCTGGGACTCGCCACCGGTGAGCGGGCGGAGAACGAGTTGCAAGGTGACCACGCCGCCAGAATAGAGGAGCGCGAGCGCGGCGGTGAGAACCGCGTAGACGAGGGTGCGGTTGATCAGGACGTCTATGTCGTAGAGGCGGTGGCGCAGGATCGCGATGCCGATGGCCGCAGGGATGGAGAGAGAAAAACCCACCATGAACAGCACGAGCCCCGCGATGGTCCCGTCGAGGGGCGGCCAGATGCTCACGGCGGTGATGGCGCCCGTGAGCAGGGCGACGGCGTAAGCGACCCACTTGATCTGCTGCCGGCCCTCCTCCCTTTCCGCCCGCCGGTACCGGACGAACAGGGCGGCGAACGGCGTCAGCCCGGTGAAGACCGCGAGCGGGAGAGAGAGGACCCCGACCGGACCAGAAGACAGCCCGGCTACGGCCTCAACGCCGAAGGGGTTGGCGACCGGCGGCACTCCAAGCACCCCGGTCTCGGGGAGCGTACCCGGCGCCAGCGCGAACTGGGCCAGGCTCAGGCAGTTCACGAGGACGTAGAGCCCGGCCACGGCGCGCCAGCGGGGCGAAGGCAGGCGGCCGTCGGGGAAGAGCAGAAACGCGAAGAGCACGACGGAGCCGGCGGCCAACCAGGTCCAGGAGCCGAACCACAGCGCCAAGACCCCTCCGGGCAACGAGCCGGCGACGAGCGCGTAGGCGCCGTACTCGCCCACGAAGGCCGTGAGCGCCTCGAGAAGCCCCGTAGCGCACAGCAGCCATCCGATGGGATTCCCCGGCCGCTTGTAGGCCACGAGGGCGCCCACCGTCGAGAAACAGAGCGTGCCCGCGATGAGGTTCGGCAGATACTGGGAGAAGCCGGTGGAGAAGCCGCTAAGGTAAGCGAAGAAGGTTCCGAGCCCGACGAGGGAGACGCACGAAGCCCAGAGCGAGACGGCCAGCCACGACGCGACGCGGGCTCGTAGGGGGCGCCCGTTCACCTTCGCTCCTCCGGCTCCCGCAGCCACAACGAAGCATGCGCCGGCTGCATCGTTTCCTTCACGACCGAGACGAGTTCCCAGTTCAACTCATCCAGAGCCGTCTCGTTCCGCAGCCTGGCGGAGAAGGTTTCCAACGTCCTGGCAGCGTCGTACTTGCGCCGGTAGAAGCGCCGGTCGATAAGGCCCTGGATGCGACGGCGCAAGGGGCTGAAGAGGGCGGC
>JADDPU010000550.1 GCA_016781725.1 Rubrobacter sp.
CACCTCTCGCCTGAACCGATTCCTTACAGGGGACCCGATACGAGCATGCCGGGAAGTAGCGTGAAACCGGAGCGGGATGCCGCGGCCCTCAGGCGTTCGTCGAGACAGACGAAAGGGCGTCCTCGGGGCTCGGAACCGCACCAGATCAGGGCTGAGGCGAGCTGGAGGGCGTCGGCCGCCCGCAGCGGGTGGGCGGCGAGGGTCTGTTCGGCGACGGCGCGCAGCAGGCTAGAGGGTTGGATCTCCGTCCAGCTTCCAGACAGATCGCTCAGGAGATCCCGGGCCGCCGCCTCTCCTTCCGGGTCAAGCGAGCCTTCCCTGGCGCGGCGCGAGATCGCCGAGACGCACTCGACGCGCGTCGCCCACCAGACTACGATCCCTTCGCCTTCTTCGAGAAATTTACGGGCGTCGTCCGAGAGCGGTTCCCGCGAGATGAGGGGCATAATCGCCGACGTGTCCCAGAACCTCACCGCTCATGGACCTTCTTCTCGCTCCTCCAGTACGGCTCTCCTCAAGAGCCCCGCCGGATCGGCCGGACGCTCCTTCTCGAAGAACCCCTCGGGCAACCTGCCGGAGCCGAGCCGTATGAGCCCCTCTCTCTCCATGGTCCGAAGCCGTGCCCTCTCCACCGTGTCGTCCAGACCGGCTCCGCCGCCGACCGGGACGAGCCGGGCGACGGGTTTACCCCTGTCCGTCACCAGAACCTCTTCCCCCGCCTTGACCCGCTGGAGATACTCGCTCAGCCTCGCCTTTAACTCCGCCACACCAGCCGATCGCATCGGACCACTCCTTGCTCTACCTGACTATTATGGTCAAGTATAACGCGCCCGGCTTTCGCGGGCGGGATGTACGTCCGCTTTGCGGTTGTGCTGGCCGGGCTCCGGGGATGGTCGCTCTACTGTCGCCGGTGGGCGGGCGCGCACTACTGCGGGGCTTCGCGCCACTCGTAGAGCCCGATCCGGCAGCGCTCCTCGAAACCGAGCCGACTGTAGACCGGGTAGCCCATCTCCGAAGAACCGAGCACCCCGCTCCGGTAGCCGAGGTCCCGCGCCTCCAGCAGCGGCGCCAGGGTGATGGCGGCCCCGATCCCACGCCGCCTGGCGCGCTCCACTGTGAAGACGAAGTAGGCTCCCGCGACCCCCGAGCCGAGGTACAGCGTCGCCGTCGCGACCGGCTCTCCGCCAAGCCTCCCGAGGTAGTGCCGTAGTGGACCCTCGTCGCCGAGGCCGAGCCTGCGGTACATCTCCCCGACCCACCTCGCCTCTACAGGCCCTTCCCCGAAGCCAGACCCGAGCGTCTCTACCCACGCCGCGAGGCCTTCCTCGCTTCGCACCCGCTCCACGGCGAAGCCGTCCGGGACCGCCACCTCCTCGGGCAACGCCGCGAGGTCGGCCGCCATCCCAATATCGTCGCCGCCGTACTCGAAGCCGTGGGCCACGAGCCGCTCCCCGAGGTCCGGCGGGCGCATCGAGGGCCCTAAGTGCCAGGAGCCGGGAACACCGTGCTCGCGCATCCGCCCCAGCGAAGCCTCGATCTCCTCGTCCGCGCCCTCAGGGGTGAGCTCCGCACCCACGACGGCGTTGTGGTAGTCGATGGGGCAGTTCCCGATGGTCCACCGCACCCGCCCGTCGTCGCGCAACTCCGCCCCCGCCGCGCGCCCGAGCGCCAGCAGGAACTCGGCAGCGTTCTCCTCTATCGCCCGGACCAAAGCCGGCTCCGAGGGATCTCGCAAGATACCAGCCACCTCCCTCTCCTACCTTACCCGCTCTGCCGCTGCGCCCCTCCGCCCGAATTACCGCGTTCGGGCTCGCTCCAGAAGCGCCTCAGAGGGCGTAGTCGCCGGTGTGGGCCTCTTCGAGGTAGCGGGCGAGGAGGTCGATGGCCGCCTGGACGTCCGAGGCGTCGACCATCTCGTTGGGGGTGTGGACGTAGCGGCACGGAATGGAGAGGGTGATGGCGGGGATGCCGCCGTGCAGGCGCTGGACGCCGCCGGCGTCGGTGCCGCCGAAGGGTAGGATCTCCATCTGGTGGGGGATGCCCTCGCGCTCGGCGATGCTGCGGAAGTGCTCGACGAGCTTGGGGTGGGAGATCGAGTAGCCGTCCATGATCTTGAGCGCGGCGCCCTTGCCGAGAGCGGTGATCTCGTTCTCGTTCCCCCCGCCCGGCACGTCTATGGCGAGCGTGACGTCGAGCGCGACGACTACGGTCGGCTTCAGGGCCGAGCCGCTGGCCTCGGCACCGCGCAGGCCGACCTCCTCCTGGGAGGTCGCGACCGCGAAGACCGTGGCCTCGTGGTCGCCCATGGCCCGCAGAGCCTCGAGCATGACGAAGACGCCGATGCGGTCGTCCATCGCCTTGCCTATGTACCTGCCGCCGACCTTCTCGAGGGTCCGGTCCATCACCGCGTAGTCGCCAATGCGCACCTTCTCCTTGACCACTTCGGCGGGCATGCCGAGGTCGACGAAGAACTCGTCCACCTTCGGGGGCTTGTTGTCCTCCTCGGTCGCCACGTGCGGGGGCTTGCGCTGGGGCTGGAGCGCGCCCCGCAGCGTCTCGCCGCTCGCGGTAGTGACGAGGACGCGCTGGGAGACCATGTTCATAGGGAAGTGCCCGCCGAGGGTCTGCAGCCTCAGGAAGCCCTTGTCGTCTATGTACTTGACGAGGAAGCCGATCTCGTCGGTGTGCCCGGCGACCATCACGCGCACGTCGCCGTTGCCGCGCTTGGTGCCTATGACGCTGCCCAAAGGGTCGGTATGGACCTCGTCGGTCAGGGCGGCGAGCTCTTCGCGCGCGATCTCGCGCTGCTGCTCCTCGCGGCCCGGAACGCCGGGCGTCTCTATCAGCCTCTTCAGTAGTGCTTCGTTGAGCGCCATTGATCTCCCTTTCCGTTGCGACGGGTGCATCGGGGGAGCCTAGCAACGGCGCGGTGGCGCGTCAAAGGGCGACTTCTTCTTGGGGCCGCTACTCGCTCGTCTGCTCTTCGAGGCGCCTGGCCTCGAGCATCTTGCCCGAGAGGTAGAGGCTCAGGCCGAAGTAGTAGAAGAGGTAGAGGACTGAGAAGCCCAGGATCAGGGGGTCAGGGTCGGGCATCTGCCAGAGTATCGCGGCGTAGCTCAACAGCCAGAGGGCGCTCAGGGTGAGCGAGAGCTTGCGGAAGGCCACAGTGCGCGTGGGGTACACGTAACGGATGGGCACGAAGATCAAAAAGGAGCAAGCGACGAGCAGGACGGCCAGGGCCCGCGGGCCCGGCTCGAACACGATGGCGTAGAACGCTATGACGTTGAAGTAGCTCGGGAAGCCCAGGAAGTAGTGGTCCTCGGTCTTGGCGTCCACGCGGCAGAACTGGTAGCTCGAGGCTAAGAGCGGCAGCGCGGCCAGGACGATGCCGGCGTTGCCAGCGGGCAGGTACCCCTCGCTCCAAAGGAGGACCATCGGGACGAAGACGTAGGTCATGTAGTCCACGATGTTGTCGAGGAGCGCCCCGTCGAAGAACGGGAGCGCCTCGCTGACCCGGAAACGGCGGGCCAGGAGGCCGTCCGTGCTGTCGATGAGGAGCGAGACCAGCATCAGCCAGAGCGCCTTTACGGCCTCCCCCTGGAAGGCGGCGACCAGCATCAGGAGCGCCAGCACGGCCCCGCTGGCCGTGTAAAGGTGCACAGCCACCGCTTTCAACCTGAACCAGGAGGGCGTCTCCGCGTTGCCCGATTCGGTCTCCTCGACGACTGGTTCGTTCATCCTCTCCGCCACCCTCCTCCGCGCACGATGCCTAATGATAACAGCACGCGAGCACTTCTACGTATCCGGGACCACCCGAATTGACCGGATGCGGTTTATAGCTGCCGCCACCTCCTGCGCCCGCGGCAGGCTCATCTCGCCGGGGTGCCCCCGGAAGCCACCCAGCTCGCCGAGGCCCCCCTTCGACACGGTGGCCAGCGCCTCCTCGACCAAGCCCCGCATCTCGCGTACCCCACCGGCCGCGACGAACCGCCCGATGAGGCGTGCCACGGCCTCCGTCTGGCCGGCCTCGGCGAGCTGCTCGACAGAGGAGAGGTCTACCCGCTCCCGGCCGAGCTCGACCGCGTGAAGTCCCCTGCTACGGGCCGTCTCCCTGCCCCGTCCGCCGCGGCCGAGGTCGACGGAGGAGGCCAGGATGCGGCGTCCTCTGGGCGGGCGTACCGCCCGCTCCGCGAGCGGGGCGCGGGGCGGGAAGACGCGTGTGACCTCGTGCGCCCGCGGGGTAGCGTCCGAAGGCGCATAGTCTTCCAGGAGGATCACGCGGTCAGCCACGTCGAGGTAGTCGCCGACCCCGCCGACTACCACCACCGTCGAGACGCCCAGGGAGCGGTGCAGCGGGCGTACCAGGTCAATAAACGGGGAGATGGGCTCCCTTCTCACCAGCTCGCGCATCCTTTCGTCCCGGATCATGAAGTTAGTAGCGCTCGTGTCCTCATCCACCAGGAGGAGCGAGGTCCCGACCTCTAGCGCCTCCGCGATGTTCGCCGCCTGGGAGGTCGAGCCGGAGGCATTCGGCGTCGAGAAATCCTCGGTACTCCGGCCGCCGGGAAGTTCACCGATCATGGCCGAGATGTCCACCCCCGAGATGCTCCTCCCGTCCTCGGCCCTGACCTTCACAGCGTCCCCCCGCGCCACCACGTACTCCCTTCCGTCCCCTGGCACGTGGTCGTAGACGCCCCACGAGAGAGCCGAGAGCAGGGTGCTCTTCCCGTGGAACCCGCCCCCCGCAACGAGCGTAACCCCCTCAGGTATCCCCATCCCCGAGAGAGAGCCCCGGTTCGGGAGGTCTAGCGCCACCCTGAACTCCTCCGGGCTCTCGAAAGGCACGGCGCCCTCCCGCAAGGGCCTGTCGCTCGCCCCGCTCTCTCGCGGTAGCACCGCCCCGTCGGCGACGAACGCGACCAGGCCGAGCCCGGGCAAGAGTCCCCGCAGGTACCGCGCGTCCTCGACGGTCTCGACGTGCCCGCGGGCCTGACCTTCTCGCACGCCTTCCGGCGTGAGCGACCGGCGCGCCACCTCGGGCAGCTCCTCGAGCAGCACGGTGCGGGCCGCGCGGGCGTCGACGGTCCGGCCGCGGGCGGGGAGTCCTACGGCCAAGCGGGCCTCGACGTAGTCTGGTTTTACGACCATCGCGGTGCGGGGGAGGACGACCTGGGAGGGGCGCTGGACCTCCACGCGCCCGCTCCCGCCCGAGCCCCTGCTCCCGCGCACGACCCCGCGGATCGCCTCCTCCACCCGCCGCGTCAAAAAGTCCTCGAAGGCGACCCGGCGCACGGGGTTCTCGAATAGATCCGGAGCGAAGCCGTTCTCCTCTGTCCGAAGCCGGACGAGGGAAGGCGGGGCGAACGGGTCGCGCTGCACCCTGTCGACAAAGAGGGTGAAACTGCCGAGGTCGTAGGAGCCGGCGAGGTCCCTGTAGGCCCCGTAACCCTTGCGGTCTATGCGGTCGAGCGTCGCTTGGAGTCGTCGCACTTCTTATCCTCGGCGGTAGACGTCTCGCCGATGTCCGACAGCGAGTATCGTAACGACCAGGGCTTCATCGTCCACTTCGTATATAGCTCTGTAATCGCCGACCCGGAGGCGGTATCCGGGTTGGCCTCGCAGGCTCCGGGTTCCTCGCGGTCGAGGGTCATCGGCCAGCCCGAACACGGCCTCGATGATTCTCTGCCGGTCCTCCCGCCGGATCTTATCGAGTTGTCTTTGGGCTTTACGTCTGATAAGGACCCGGTAGGCCATCAAGAGCCGTCTTTCGGAACCCTTCCTTCTTCGATCTCCCTGACGGCTTGCTCTAAGGGGATCACCTCGTCCTCCCCACGCTCAATCTCGGCCTTGGCCTCGTCGTAGAGCCTGATGTCTTCGAGATCCTCGAGGGCCTCGACCATACGCTCGTACTCTTCCACGGGCAGGATGACGCCCACGCGCTTGCCGTTTTCGTCCACTATGTAACGGGCTTCCATCGGTCTGCCTCCTCTTGGAAAACGCTCCGCTAGTCGAGGCCCATCTTGGCCCAGGCGTCGTGCAGGGTGGAGCGGGCTACACCCCGCGCCCTCTCGGCCCCGGCCTCCAGGTGGTCGTCGAGCCCCTTCGGGTCGTCCAGCAGCTCCATCGCCCGCTCGCGGATGGGGGCGAGCGTCTCGACGACCACCTCGCCGAGGTCCTTCTTGAAATCCCCGTACCCCTTGCCCGTGTACGCCTCCTCGAGGTCCGGGACCGCGCGGCCGGTGGCGGCGGCGTAGATGTCCAGCAGGTTGGTTATGGCGGGCTTCTCGGGGGAGGCGGTTATCTCGGTTCCGGAGTCGGTCTTGGCGCGCCGGATCTTGCGCCTTACCGCGTCCGGCTCGTCCAGGATCGCGACGTAGCTGGCCGGCGTGGGCGAGCTCTTGCTCATCTTTGCCGTCGGATCGTCGAGCGCCATGACGCGCGCCCCCGCGGGGGGGATAAACATCTCTGGCACGACGAAGGTCTCGCCGTAGAGCCCGTTGAAGCGCCGGGCGAGCGTCCGCATGAGCTCGAGGTGCTGGCGCTGGTCCTCACCCACGGGGACCAGGTGCGCGTTGTACAGCAAGACGTCGGCGGCCTGCAAGACCGGGTAGTCGTAGAGCCCGACGCTCGCCGCCTCTGCGCCGCCCTTCTGCGCCTTGTCCTTGAACTGCGTCATGCGCGAGAGCTCTCCGACCTTCGCCACGCAGTTGAGGAGCCACGCCAGCTGCGTGTGGCCCGAGACGCGGCTCTGGCGGAACACGACGGACTTCTGCGGGTCTATGCCAGACGCCAGGTAGAGCGCCGCGAGCTCCCGGATCTTGCGCCGCAAGACCTTCGGGTCCTGGGGCACCGTGAGCGCGTGCAAGTCCACGATGCAAAAAAAGTTCTCGTACTCGTCCTGGAGCTCCACCCAGTTCTTGAGCGCCCCGAGATAGTTGCCAAGGTGCAGGTTGCCGCTCGGCTGTATGCCGCTGAATACTCGTCTCTTTGTCTCCATGAGCCTATTCTAACGAAAGTGTCCCCCCTCGCGGGTGATCATGGCGGACGACGGCTCGGACGACGCGAAGAAGGCTGCTAGGCTGGCCGCGAGCATCGGGGGCCTCTTCGGGGCTTCGGGCTCGCTACTGTGGTTCTGCGTCTATCCACAATGGGGCATCCTTATGCACCACCCCCACAGATTGTGGCCGATACCTCTCCACCGGTAGTTCGTGAGACGCTACACTAGCTGAGAAGCGGGCCTTCGGGGAGTTGTCAGTTCGTACGGTCGATGGGGAAGTCCGTGCTGCCTAAACCTTGTCCTAGATCACGCTACTTCATGCGGCCTCCCCGGATCGTGTGGTCGAGGGAGTCGGTTCATGGTCACCGATACAGCCCTGCAGTGCAACCATGCTCCGGTCCTATTCACACGATGCGTCGGCCGGGATGTCGACCTGCTGGATGCGTCCGTTGGGATGGATGTCGACCTGCCTCAGCGGTCCGCTCCCGGAGTTGACGAACTTGTGCGGCACACCCGCCGGTACGACCAAGATCTGGCCGCCGCTCACTTCGATCATGGCGTCGCCGACGGTGAAGGTGGCCTCGCCCTCCTGTACCACGAAGACCTCCTCGTAGGGATGCTTGTGCAGCGCCGCACCACTACCCGGCGGGCTGTCTATCAGGAAGAACGAAACGTTCACATCGCCGTACTGGTATCCCTCGAACTTGTGCGCGATCGTACTGAAAGGGAGCTCGTCCTTGCCGATTACTCGGGTCATCATCTCCTCTCTTCGGTTTAGCTCCTTCCCCCCGCGTGCTGAGATGGATGATAGGGATCGTAGGGAACGGGCTCAAGGTCCGGTCGTTTTCCGTTATTGACCTAACTTCAGAGAATGCCTCTTCCACGCGCTCGGGTGAATAGGGCAACAGGAAGGGCCGGGGTCGGTCTGTCGCGCCAACCTCTGGACGAGTCTACGAGCGCAAACAAGATACAAGGGCCGGAGCGTGTGGCCCCGGCCCTCCCTTCCTTACTTCAGGAAGCTTGATCTATTAGACCAGCCGCTGCGAGCCGTGGATCTTTTCTAAGCGGGAGCGACGGGACTCGAACCCGCGGCCTCCGGCGTGACACGTGACAGGCC
>JADDPU010000578.1:0-2764 GCA_016781725.1 Rubrobacter sp.
CCGGAGCGGAGGAGGAGGGATTCGAACCCTCGATACCCCGTTTAGAGGTATAACACCTTAGCAGGGTGCCGCCTTCAACCACTCGGCCACTCCTCCGGATGAGAGCAGTATAGCAAAGACGTGGGCCGTGTTCGATGCGCGGGGCGTTAGGGTTCCTTGCTCTTGAGCTGCTCGACGGTCTCTTCGTCGATAATATCGGGCTTCTCGTTGGCTGGTTCGGCGTCCAGGATCTGCTCTCCCGAGACCTCCTCCTTTATCCTGACGAGGGTCGCGTTCAAGGTGGCCCCGAAGAGGATGGTCAGCGAGGAGATGTAGAGGTAGAGGAGCAGGATGATCACGGTGCCGATGGAGCCGTAGGTCTCGTTGTAGTTGTTGAAGTCGCTGCTCGCGTAGAGGTTGAAGGCCAGGCTCGCCAGGACCCAGAGGAAAACCCCGATAAACCCGCCTGGCGTGATCCAGCGGAACGGCTGCCCGGCGTCTGGGGCGAAGTAGTAGAGCAGCGCGACCGTCACTACCATGAACAAGAGCGCCGCCGGCCAGCGCACGATGTTCCACACGAACACGAACTCGTCGTCCAGCGTGAAGACCTCCGCGACGGTCTCGCCGATAGAGGGTCCGGCGACCAGCAGCAGTACGCCCGCCGCGACGAGTGCCGAGAGCCCGAAGGTCAACAGAACGGCGATGCCCCTGACCTTCCAGAAGGGGCGCGTCTCCTCCACGTCGTAGGCGCGGTTGAGGGCGTTTATGAGGGCGGCGAAGGCGCCTGAGGTCGCCCAGATCGTGCCCAGTATGCCGACCGAGAGCAAACCCGGCGCCGTATCCCGGTTGCGCAGGGTGCTCTCCGTGTAGGTCCTTATGAGGTCGAAGACCTCCGCCGGCAAGACCTGTCGCAGGTAGGCGAAGACGTTTCTTATACCCTCGGGGCTCGAGAAGGTGTCCATGAGCGCCACGAGAAAGAGGATAAACGGGAAGAGGGCTAGGATCAGGTAGAACGCCAGCTGCGCCGCGAGCCCCAGGGCGTCGTCCATGATGAACTTCTGCACGGTCGCCTTGAGCGTCTGGAAACGCACCAGATCCCTGAGATCCTTGAGGAAGTTTCTCAGCGACCCCCGCGCCGGCCGACGCGCGACCCCCCGAAGCTCCTTCTTGACCGTCTCGGGCTCCACCCGCCCATACCTCCCTTCTCGTAACTTGCCGTATTTTAAACGCAATCCGCGCCCCAGGTAGATAATCCGGTGGGGCGGGGCCGTCGTATAGATCTTTGCATGGGAGAGAGAGTCGGGATGCGCCGTCTGCCCCGCGCCGGAGAACGGGCGCGCCGGAGGCGGACGGGCTATTATTTGCGTCGGGCGGCTTGGCGGCGGGGGAGCGGTTCTCGCCGGTGGCTCGGAGGGGCTCGGGATGGACGGCATCGAGGACCAGGTTTTAGTGCGGCGGGTGGCCTCAGGGGACGAGCGCGCGCTCTCGACGCTCTACGATCGCTACGCTGGGCTCATCTACGGGAGCGGGGTGCGCTACCTCGGGGACAGGGGGCTCGCGGAGGACCTCGTGCAGGACGTCTTTACCTCGGTGTGGAGGAACGCGGCGGCCTTCGACCCCGCGCGGGCGAGCTTCGCGACGTGGGTGTACCGCATCACGCGCAACCGGGCCACGGACCTGGTCCGTCGCCGCAAGGCCCGCGTGCGCACCGTGGAGGGCGACCCGCTCCTCGAGCCCGGGGAGGAGGACTCCTCGGCCGAGCTCGCGCACAGCTTCGACTTGGCCTCGGCGCTCGCCCGGCTCTCCCCGGTCCACAGGGAGGTGCTCATCCTCGCGTACTTCGAGGGCCTCTCGCAGAGCGAGATCTCGCGCCGCACCGGTATCCCTCTGGGTACGGTAAAGAGCAGAACGACGGCCGCGCTGCGCGCCCTGCGCGAGGGCCTTGGCGAGGAGAGTCGGTGGTCCGGCTATGAGTGAGCATCTGGAGGCGCGGAACCTCCTTGGCCCCTATGTGATGGGGGCGCTAGGGACGCAGGAGGAGCGGATGGTCGAGGAGCACCTCGAAGGGTGCGATGACTGCAGGAGAGAGGCGCGGGGCCTCCGCCTGGCCCACGAACGCCTGGCGGACCTGGCCTCCGCCACCGAGGCGCCGCCGCCTGGGCTCAAAGACCGGGTCGTGGCCGGGATACCGCACCGCGCGCAGCGGCGGCGCGTTCCCCCGTTGGCCGTCTTGGCCGCGGCCCTCTGCGTCCTGGCGCTGCTCGGCGTAATCTTCGTCTCGGGACCATCCAGCCTCTTCGCGCCCGAGCCCGCCGCCATCCTGCGTCCGACAGACCTCGCCCCCGGGGCCGGCGGGGAGCTCAGGATCGAGAGCTCCTCGGCCAACACGCAGGCCGAGCTCGAGGTGTGGAACCTGCCGCCTTTGGAGGAGGGGGAGTACTACGAGCTGTGGTTCGGCAAGGAGAACGGGCGCGTCAGCGCCGGTACCTTCACAGTGGACGAGGGAGGACGCGTCACCTGCTACGTGACGGTCCCGGCCGAGACCGTCGGCGGCTACCAGCAGGTAGGCATCACCCGCGAGAGGTTCCCAGTCGAGCCGCGCATGGACAGAGCCAGGGTAGTCCTCGGCGGGGAGCTGCGCGAGCTTTGAGGCTCTGCCCTCCTGGCACCGGGCGTCAGTGGAGGGACTTGCGCGCCGAGTAGCCAGGCCGCTCGTACCCCCGGCCCTCGTAGAAGCGCGCGGCCCTCAGGTCAGCCTACACCATCGCCGCCGGCCGGCGAGATC
>JADDPU010000578.1:2882-8089 GCA_016781725.1 Rubrobacter sp.
AGGTCAGCCTACACCATCGCCGCCGGCCGGCGAGATCTCACCAGACCGGGCCAGGATAACTCATGGTTCGTAGCTTTCTCGATAATCCATCCCTTCTTCGGAAAGACCGGCGCCGGAGACACGGTTACTCCCTTCGCGGGATCCGCCCTACACCGAACGGGTCCCGTACCGGATAGGGTACGGTGGCATTGGAGGTCGAACCGGGGGTGGTATAGATAGTGCCCTTCGCCGAGAAAGCCTGCCTCCGCGGCCGGCGCCGCTCGACCGGCCCGCGGGTTGGCCGCTGTTTTCTGGCCGCCCTCTCGTATACTGCGGTTATGAGGCTAATCGTCGCAGAGAAGCCCTCCGTCGGGCGGGACATCGCGGTCGTCCTTGGCAGGCACCGTCGGGAGAAGGGTTCCCTGGTCGGCGACGGCTGGGCTGTGACGTGGGCGCTCGGGCACCTGGCCGAGCTTGCGCCCCCCGACGCCTACGGTGAGGAGTACAAGCGGTGGAGGCTGGAGAGCCTGCCGATCCTGCCAGGGCGGTTCAAGGTTAGGGTCAACCCGAAGACCCGCGAGCAATTCTCGGTGGTGAAGGGGCTCCTGCGCGACCCTTCCGTGACGGAGGTAGTGAACGCCTGCGACGCCGGGCGGGAGGGCGAGCTCATCTTCGCCTACCTGTACGGGCTCTCCGGCTGCAAAAAGCCGGTTTTGCGGCTCTGGATCTCCTCGCTCACCCCCGAGGCGATCCGGGAGGGCTTCGACTCTTTGCGCGAAGGCCGCGCGATGAAGCCCCTCGAAGACGCAGCCCGCAGCCGCGGCGAGGCCGACTGGATCGTCGGCATGAACGCTACCCGCGCCTACTCCGTCCGCTTCGGCAGCCCCGGCAACGTCCTCTCCGTCGGCCGCGTCCAGACCCCGACCCTCAAGCTCCTCGTCGACCGCGAGAAAGAGATCGAAGCCTTCAAGCCCGAGAAGTTCTGGACCGTCCACGCCCGCTTCCGCCGCGACGAGGACACTTACGACGGCGTCTGGTTCAAGAACAAAGAGAACCGCCTGAAGGAGAGGGAGGCCGCCGACCGGATAGCGGAGAAGGTGCGCGGCGGGACCGGGACCGTCCGCAAGGCGCAGAAGAAGACGGCCACCGAGAAACCGCCGCTCCTCTACGACCTGACCGAGCTGCAGCGCAACGCCAACGCGAGGTTCGGCTTCACGGCCGAGCGGACGCTGCGTGCCGCCCAGGCCCTCTACGAGGAGCGGAAGCTTATCACCTACCCCCGCACCTCCAGCCGCTACCTCTCCAAGGACATGGTCGGCGGCCTGAACAGGCGTATCGAGGCGACGGCCGCCCTTCCGGAGCTCTCGCCGTTCGCCGAAAAACTCCTCGCCCTGCCGAAGCTCCCGACGAGCAAACGAATAGTGGACGACTCGAAGGTCACCGACCACCACGCCATCGTCCCCACCAACAAAAAGACCCAGGGGGACCTGCCGCCCGACGAGGCGAAGGTCTACGACCTGGTGGCGCGCCGGTTCCTCGCCGTCTTCTTCCCGGCGGCCCGCTTCGAGAACACCACAGTGGTCACCGAGGTCAGGGGGGAGACGTTCCTCAGCAGGGGCAGGGTCGTGCTCGAGGCGGGGTGGCGCGCCCTCTACCCCGACGGGGTAGGCGGGCGCAAGGAGAAGGAGCCGCCGGTGTTGCCGCCGATCGAGGTGGGTCAGGAGTGGGCTGTCGCCAAGGTCGGGGTCAAGGAGGGGGAGACCAAGCCGCCTCCCCGCTACTCCGAGTCCGCGCTGCTCGGGGCCATGGAGACCGCGGGAAAGCTCGTCGAGGACGAGGAGTTGCGCCAGCAGATGAAAGACTCTGGGCTCGGCACGCCGGCCACGCGGGCGGCCACGATCGAGCGTCTCATCAAGGTAGGCTACGTCGAGCGCGAGAAGAAGGCCCTCGTCCCTACGGAGAAGGGGCGCTCGCTCGTAGGGCTGCTCGGGGAGAGCCCGCTCTCCTCCCCCGAGCTCACAGCCCGCTGGGAGGAGCGGCTCGCCAAGATGGAGAAGGGAGCCGAGCGCCGCCCCGACTTCATGGCCGATATAAGCGGCTTTGCGACCGCGCTGGTCGAGGGGGTCCGCGGCATGGAGGGCGAGAAGCTCGCTGCGCCTTCGCGCAGCCGCCAACCCTTGGGCGCTTGCCCGAAGTGTGGATCTCCGGTGGTCGAGACGAAGAAGGCCTACGGGTGCTCGGCGTGGAAACAGACCGGGTGCGACTTCGCGATCTGGAAGCAGGTCTCCGGCAAGCGCCTGAGCGAGGCCCAGGCCAAGCAGCTCCTCACCAGGGGCCGCACCGCCCAGATGAAGGGCTTCAAGAGCAAGGCCGGAAAACCCTACGCCGCCGCGCTGAAGCTGGATGGGGATCATCGGGTGCGCCTGGAGTTCGAGAGCGGGCGCAAGTAGATCGAACCCGCGGGATGCCCCCTGCCCGGCTGGTGGACCCTCGCCGATCCTCGAATATCCCGGTGCGCAGAGCGCCCTTTCTCCTCCTTGGAGACGGGCGCCCCTCCCCGTAGACTTCTCTAGTATCAAGATGCAACGAGGCGAGGAGGAAGCGGGGATGAGCACGCACGCGGCGGGCAGTTTCGAGATCGAGAGCTGGGACGAGCAGCCCTACGAGGAGCAAGATGGGACGCGCCTGACCCGCACACACCTGACCAAGAGCTTCAGCGGCGACATCGAGGGCGAGAGTGTCGCCGAGCTGCTGATGGCCTACGGGTCCGAGGAAGGCTCCGCCGCCTACGTGGGCCTCGAGCGGGTCACGGGCAGCGTCCACGGCCGGTCCGGCAGCTTCGTACTGCGGCACAGCGCGACGATGGAGCGTGGCGAGGGGAATGCTAGCTTCTCCGTAGTGCCCGACTCCGCTACCGGCGAGCTGCGCGGCCTGCGTGGCGAGGCACGGATCACGGTCGAGCCCGGCGGCGCACACTCCTTCACGCTCGATTACGAGTTCGAGTAACGAGAACACCCTGACGAGCGCCTTTGGGGGAGGCCGCAACTCGACGGCCCTGTAAACCGCCCGATTCCCGGCGTCCGTCTTGCGGGCGGAGAGTTGCGGCGGGCCGTCAAAGAGATAACGGTTTCTTCTCGTTCGTGCGCTACACTCTCGCGGGTATGAGAACTATCATCGTCGGGGCCGGTCTGGCCGGCCTGACCTGCGCAAAGGTGTTGAACGAGCGTGGCGCCGAGGTCGCCGTCTTCGAGGCGTCCGACGACGTCGGCGGGCGCGTGCGCACGGACGAGCGGGACGGGTTCCTGCTCGACCGGGGCTTTCAGGTGTACTTCACCTCCTACCCGGTCTCGAAGAGGCACCTCGACCATGAGGCGCTGGACTTTCGGGTCTTCGACCCGGGCGCTATCGTCCACCGGGGTCGCGGGCGGACCGTGCTCTCGGACCCCCTGCGCGACCCGAAGGCGCTCGTCCCGACGCTGCTCTCCGGCGCTGCCACCTTCGGGGATAAACTGCGCACCCCGAAGGTAGTGGCGAGTAGCCTTCCCGGTGGGGCGATCAGCGTGGGCGAGGAGGACGGCGAGGCCGACACCTCGGCGTTGGAGTACCTGAGGGCTTCGGGCCTCTCCGTGCTGTACACCGAGTCGTTCTTCAGGCCCTTCTACGGCGGCATCCTGCTCAACCGCGAGCTGGCGACGAGCGCCCGCGTCGCCGGCGAGTACACCGAGGATTCTTCCATAAACGGCTCGATGCTCTCGGGGGAGCGGGCCGCGGGGGCGGTGATGGCGTGAGAGAAGCTCCGGCGCTCAAGATAGAGAAGCTCAAGAAGACCTACAAGAACGGGCTGGTCGCGCTCGACGAGGTCTCGCTTGAGGTGGGGGCCGGGAAGTTCTTCGGGCTCCTCGGGCCGAACGGGGCCGGTAAGACCACGCTCATAAACAGCGTCGTCAGCCTGGCGCGGCCCGACTCCGGGTCGGTCGAGGTCTTCGGGAAGGACGCGTTCAAAGAGTACAGGGAGGCTCGGCGCATGATCGGGGTCTCCCCCCAGGAGGTGAACCTCGACAAGTTCTTGAACGTCGAGGAGACCCTCCTCTTCCACGCCGGCTACTACGGCGTCCCGAGACAGAAGGCCCGCGAGAGGGCCGAGGAGCTTTTGGAGCGCTTCGAGCTTACGGGCAAGCGTACCCAGCGCACCAACACGCTCTCAGGAGGCATGAAGCGGCGGGTGCTCTTCGCCCGGGCGCTCATGCACGACCCGAAGGTTCTCTTTCTGGACGAGCCCACGGCCGGGGTCGACGTGGAGCTTCGCTACAAGCTGTGGGGCTACATCCGGGAGCTGAACCGCGGGGGGATGACCATCCTGCTCACGACGCACTACCTGGAGGAGGCCGAGGCGCTGTGCGAGGAGATCGCGCTGATAGACGGCGGCAGGATCGCAGCCCAGGGGAGCAGCGGGGACCTCAAAGAGCGCTACGAGGCAAGGAACGTCGAGGAGGTCTACATGAAGGTTATTGGCCATGATCTTAGCCGATAGGACCTTCAGGACGCTCCTCTCGCGCGAGGTCTTGCGCTTCACGCGGGTCTGGATGCAGACCATCGTGCCCCAGCTTCTCACCTCGCTGCTCTACCTCGTGGTCTTCGGCATCGCGCTCGGGGGCCGCATCAAGCAGATAGATGGGATTCCGTACCTCGAGTACATCCTGCCAGGCATAGCCCTTATGAGCCTGATCACGAACTCGCAGATGAACTCCTCCTGGTCGGTCTTCGACGCCAAGCGCGAGCGCTACATAGACGAGGTCCTGATCAGCCCGATGAGCGACCTGCAGATAGCACTCGCCTACTCTTTGGGCGGGATGCTGCGCGGCGTGGTGATGGGGGCCGGAGTCTTCGTCGTCGGCGTGCCGTTCGTCGGAATCCGCATCGAGCACCCGCTGCTGCTGATCATGATCGGCCTTCTGGCTTCTTTTGCCTTCTCTTCTCTGGGGACGATGGTCGGCGCGATCTCGACCCGGATAGAGCACATCTCGTTTCTGACGAGCATCGTGATCCAGCCTCTAGCCTTTCTCGGCGGCGTGTTCTACTCCGTCGGGATGCTCCCCGACGTGCTCAAGGTGGCGACGCTCTTCAACCCGATCTTCTACGCAGTGGACGCCTCCCGCTACGCGACGCTGGGGGTCTCCGACCTGAACCCCTACCCGACGCTCGGGATGGTCTTCCTGATCGCCGCCCTC
>JADDPU010000393.1 GCA_016781725.1 Rubrobacter sp.
TCCCATCTCTGACCTTCGACGTTACGCCTGCCGCGGTTACCATCCGGACGCCCCACCGGGGCCTCACCGGTACAGGTCCGGGCGCTGGGGGCTACTAAAGGGCTCCTTTGTGCCGGAGTGCAGAGAGGCGATACAACTCTCCACCGCCAGAAGCGACGTGTAACCATCCCACGCGTCCGGACCTGTAAGTCGTCCATCGCGGAGGCCCTCTATCCATCGTCGCATCTCGAGCACGTAGGCGGTCGGGAACCTTTCGAGCCAATCACCCTCGACGGGATGCCCAGCATACCTCTGCTTACGCAGTACCGGAGCGTTGGCGGGAGCCATGCGAATCGTGCCAGCGTCCCCGACGACCTCCAGATCGACCTCGTAGCCGTAGCCGGCGTTCACGTAGACCTCGATGTCGGCGAGGCAACCTCCGCCGAGCTTTAGGTGGATCACCTGGAGGTCCAGGACCTCGCCGTCCGAAGCCGCCCGGGTGTTCATCCCGCGCACGTAGACGTCCTCGATCTCCCGACCTAGCATCCACCTTGCGGCGTCGAGGTCGTGTACGGCGGAGTTGACAAGGATCGACTCCGAACTCGTGCCGGGAGCGGCCGCGAGGTTCCGGTGCGTCCCCTTGAACAGGACGGGGTTGCCGATAGCTCCAGAGTCGATGGCAACCTTCACGTCGAGGTGCCGGGGATCATAACGCCTCATGAACCCTACCTGGACCACTTTCCTGCCAAGCTCGACCTCGGCATCGACGATCCTGCGGGCGTCCTCCACGGTGGTGGCAAGGGGCTTCTCGCAGAAGACCGGCTTCCCTTGTTGCAGGCACTCCATGACCAACCCGGCGTGCGTATCGTCCGGCGTCGTGACAACGACGGCGTCTATACCGGGATGCTGGATCAAGGCTCGCTCATCCTCGAAGACCCGGGCGTCAGAACCATGGTTGGCGGCCAGCTTCTCGGCCCGCGGGCGGTCCGGGTCCGTCACCCCGGCCACCCTCGCGCCCGAGACGGCGGCGCCCAGGGTGTCGGCGTGTCTGGTACCCATGCCGCCGGCCCCGATCACGCCGACCGAGATCTCGCCGGGTTGCGCACTCATCTCGGATCAACCCGAGCGAGTACCCGGATACGCTCCACCACCGGGGTGGGCCGTGCTAATAGGCCTCTGGGCGATGACCTCGCCGGTGGCCGGGTCGTAGACGGGTCCGGTCTCGCGCCCGTCGGCCACCGCCCAACTTCCCCCGACAAGGTTACGTGTCTCTCTGTGCGTCGTCCGCATACTCTCTCCTTCCGGGGCCGATATCCCTGCTAGAACAGCCACTCGTGTTGGGGATCGTTCTTGAACTTCCACTCGCGCACGGGCCCGGCCATGACGTTGAGGTAGTACAGGTCGTAGCCCGGCGGCGCCGAAACCGGGTGGTATCCCTTCGGGACGAGCACGACGTCGCCGTCCTGGCACACCAGGGTCTCGTCGAGCGAGCGGTCGTCGGTGTAGACCCGCTGGAGGGCGAACCCCCCCTCGGGCTTCACCCGGTGGTAGTAGGTCTCCTCCAGGTAGGATTCGTCCGGGAGTGCGTCTCGATCGTGCTTGTGCGGGGGGTAGCTCGACCAGTGGCCATTGGGGGTCAAAACCTCGACGACGAGCAGGGTCTCGGCCGGCGCATCAGCCATCAGGATCGGGCGGACCTCGCGCTCCATGTTCCCCGAGCCCCGAACCTCCACCTCGATCTCCTCAGGACGCACGAGCCGCGGCTCCACGCCGCGTTCGGCGGGCGCCGAGGCGATAGCCAGCTCGAGGTCGCCGGCGGCCTCGATGCGGTACGAAGTGCCGGGTGGGAGGTAGAGGGCGTGCGGCGGGCCGTCGAACGGCCCCTCGCGCCCCCCGATGTTCCTCCACTCGTCCGAATCCGTGGCGACGTGGCACCTCCCCGAGATGGGGACCAGGCAGACCTCCACCCCTTCGGCGCGCCGCCCGGCAGTCTGCCCCGCCGCGAGGCGCAAGACCTCGAAGCCGACGTATCCCCATCCCGCCGACTCCGGGGTCACCTTCACCACGCTCCCGTCCTCGCCGGGCGTTTTGCTGCTCGGGACCACCAACTCCGTCATGCCTCGGGACTCCTCTCGAGGTAGGTACGTTCCGCCCGCCGGCCCGCGGCGTACTCTTCGCGGGCCGCTCGCACGGTCTCCATCTCCGACACCTCGGCCACGGGCACATCCCAGAAGCCGTAGCTCGGCACCCCCTTGTAGCG
>JADDPU010000080.1 GCA_016781725.1 Rubrobacter sp.
ATGCCTACCCTTCCCTACGTTTACACCCTAGGTGTGCAGCTTACCCGTTATGCACGACTTTGAACAATATCCGGTCCAACCGCAGTTCTCAGACCACTATCAGATCCAGGGGCCGCGCGGAGAGGACCTCCCTCCCCGCGTCGGTCACCAGGCAGGTGTGCCCCAGGCTCATGGCGACCCCGCGTCCGGAGTCCGCCACTATGCAGTGGAGGAAGAAGACCATCCCCGGTTCGGCCGGGGTGGTGTTCCCCGAGAACAGCATCGGCCGGTCCATCCAGTTGGGGCTGAAGGTGGTGCCCAATGAGTACCCGCACGCCGCGTAGCGGTGCTCCCTCAACCCGGCTGCGTCGAGCACGCGGCGGTGGGCGTCGTCGACCTCCCCGACGGGCCGGCCCGGCGTGAGGGCCGCGGTCATCTCCTCGAGCGCCTCGCGCACTACCGCGTGGAGGTGGCGCCCGTAGCCCGAGGCCTCGCCCACCGCCAGGGTGCGCATCATGGCGGCGTGGTAGTGGCGGTAGACTCCGGCCCACTCGAGGGAGAGCTGGTCGACCGGGTCCATGCGGCGCATGCCCGCGGCGTAGCGGAAGAGGAGGGCGCGGGGCCCCGAGCCGATGATCACCTCGTTGGCCGGGAAGTCGCCGCCTCCCTGGAAGATGGCGCCCTGCAAGGCCGCCAGTACCTCCCCCTCGAAGGCGCCTGGCGCCGCCACCTCGACCGCGCGGTCGAGCCCTAGGTCGGCGAGGCGCGCGGCCTCGCGCACGTACTCTATCTCCGCCGGGGACTTGACGGCCCGCAGGCGCGTCACGAGGTCGGAGGCCTCGACGAGCTCGCAGAAGCCGTCAAGAGCCGCCTCCACGCGCTTGAGGTTGTAGCCGGTCAGGCCGTAGGCGTCGGTCTCTATCCCGAGGCGCTTACCCCGGCACCCGTACTCTTCGAGGATGCCTTTGAGGTCTTCGGCGGGGTTCGCGCCCTCGGCGTCGTACCAGACCCGGATGTCCTCGATCATCGAGGTGTGCTCGGCCTGGCGCACGTCGGGGGTGCGGGTCAGGAGGGTGAGGGTCTCGCCGTCTGGCCCCATGTAGAGGCACTGGAAGAAGACGTAGCCGAAGGTGTCGTACCCGGTGAGGTAGTACATCGACTCCTGGCGGAACATGAGCAGGCCATCGAGGCCGCGCTCGGCCAACCCGTCGGCCGCGGCCTTGCGACGGGCCGCCAACTCTTCGACGGTGAAGTGTATGGTCACGATTACGCCACCGACATGGAGGCGACGCTGTAGTAGTCGCCGTAGAACTCTTCGGCCCGCCGCCTGACCCACTCCCGGTCGGCGGCCCTCTCCCCGAAGCGCTCGGGGTCGAACGGGGAGAGGTCCTCCCCTGGTTCGCCGCGCGCGACCCAGTTGGCCAGCCAGCTACCCACCGCGGCGGAGCCAGCGATGCCGAGGGCCGCGCACCCGGTGGCCGCGAAGAGGCCGGCGACCCCTGGCACCGGGCCGATCAGGTAGGCCCCGTCCGGGGCGAAGGTAGTCAGGCCCCTCCTGTACGCGGTAACCTCGAGCCCTCTCAGGATGGGGAAGACGGGGGCGAGCCTCTCGCGAGCCTCATCCATGACCTCCACCGGTTCCTCGATGTCAGCCGTCCGGAACCCAGGAGGCAGCACTTCGAGATCGTAAGTCGTCGGGTAGGGCTCGAAGAACCCGTAGAGGTAGCCGCCGCCCTCGGGCCTCAGGTAACAGCTCGCGTCGGTTACCCGGACCACGGGATGGTGGCCGGGGATGGCGGGGGCTGGGGCCGTGGTGACGCGCTGGTGACGGATGGGCACCATCGCAGGCTCGTGGCCCGCCATCGTCTTCGCGAGCAGCCCGGTCCACGGGCCCGCCGTCACCACTACCCGCCCCGCTTCGAAGATACCGCGGTCCGTCTCCACCCCGGCCACCCGGTCGTCCCTCACCGAGAGCCCGGTCGCGGCGGTACCGGTCAGGATCCTCACGCCCAGATCCTCGGCGGCGGCGCGGAAGGCCTCGGCGCACCGGCCGGGGTCTAGGTAGCCGTCCCCTGGGACGAAGTACCCGCCCTCGACGCGCGAGGGTTCGAGGTGCGGCGCCAAGCGGGACATCTCCGCCCCGTCCACGAAGTAGGCCTCCACGCCGTTCTCGTTAGCGTGCTCGACGTGCTCGGCGAAGGAG
The DNA here is from genome assembly GCA_016781725.1 of Rubrobacter sp. Classification (GTDB taxonomy): domain Bacteria; phylum Actinomycetota; class Rubrobacteria; order Rubrobacterales; family Rubrobacteraceae; genus Rubrobacter_D. The sequence goes on from JADDPU010000080.1 coordinate 2,183, forward strand.
GCCGTCCGTTCGGGCGTGAGGGCCAGCAGCAGGCTACCTACCTGGCGGAACCCGGGGTCGTGGCCGGTCTGCGCCCGGAAACCCGTAAACAGCTCTATGGCGTACCGGACGGCCCGCCTCATTAGCGGGGTGGCCCGGATCTGGCCGACCAAACCGGCGGCCTGGGAGGTAGTCTCGTCGAAGAGCCTCTCGTTGCGCTCCAGAACCACAACGTCAGTACTTCCGGCTCGCGCCAGGTGGTAGGCGGTGCTCAGGCCCCAGATGCCGCCACCCACGATCACGGTGCTCGCCTGCCCGCTCATCCAACCTCCTCTGTTGGCCCGGCCGCGCGGGGCTGGATCACAGGCTGGCCAGGCTCTCCTTCAAGGTGCCCGAGATAAACTCGAGGTCCTCGTCGGTTACGATCAGGGGCGGGGCCATTGTTACTACGTTGTTGAACCCGGCCACCGTGTCGCCGTTCTTGCCGACGATGAGGCCCCGCTCCTTGCAACCGGCCAGGACCTTTGCGACCTTGTCCGCCGCCGCCGGCGTCCGGCTCTCCTTGTCCTCGACGAGCTCGAGCCCGAAGAGGAGGCCCTTGTGGCGGATCTCTCCTACGTTCGGGTGGTCTTCGAGGTCGGCGAGCTGCGCGCGCAGCCGGTCTCCCATCTCCGCCGAGCGGTCGGGCAGGTCCTCCTCGTCCATAATCTCGAGGTTCCTTATTGCGAGGGCGCAGGCCGCCGGGTTGCCGCCGAAGGTGCTGACGTGGCGGAAGTGGTCGTACTCCTCGGTCCCCTTGAAAGCCTCGAAGATCTCGCGCCTGACCGCCGTGGCCGAGAGCGGCAGGTAGCCGCTGGTTATGCCCTTGGCCATCGTCACGATGTCGGGCTTTATAGGATGGTGCTGATAGCCGAACCTCTTGCCCGTCCTCCCGAAGCCGCAGATCACCTCGTCCACGATGAGCAGGGTCCCCGTGCGGCGGCAGATCTCGGCGACCTCCTCGACGTATCCGTCGGGCGGGATGATGATGCCGCCGCCGGTGATCATCGGCTCCATGATGACGCCGGCTACGGTCTCTGGCAGCTCCCAATCGATGGTGCGCCCGATGGCGCGGGCGCACTCCAGGTTGCACGCGGGGCGGTCGCTACAGTACGCGCACCGGTAGCGGTCAGGCGGGGCGACGTGCAGAAAGCCGGGACCGAGCGGCTCGTAGCGGTACTTGCGCTGGGCCTGGCCCGTGGCGGCGAGCGAGCCGAAGGTGTTGCCGTGGTAGGCCCGGTAGCGGCTGACGAACTTGTGCCGGCTTGGCTCCCCGTTCTGCTGGTGGTACTGGCGGGCTATCTTGAAGGCCACCTCGTTGGCCTCGGAGCCTGAGTTGGAGTAGTAGACTACGTACTCATCGGAGGCTCCGCCCAGCCATTCGTTGAGCTTCTCGCCGAGCCTCACCGCTGGCTCGTGGCCCATCGTTAGCGGGTAGTAGGGAAGGGTGGTGAGTTGCTCGTAGGCGGCGCGGGCCAACTCCTCGCGGCCGTAGCCCACGTTCACGCACCACAGGCCGCTCATCCCGTCGAGGTAGCGGTTGCCTTCGGTGTCGGAGATCCAGGCCCCCCTGCCCTCGGCGACGATCATCCGCGGCGCCGGGGCGGCCCCTCCTCCCTCGGCCGGTGTGTAGCGGGAGAGGGCGTGCCAGACGTAGCGGTCGTCCTTCTCCGCCAGCTCCCGCAGCTTTGCCTCTTTGGTATCCATCGCGGTCGCCCTTCTAGCTCAGGAGTTTTTCGGGGTCGGTGTGCGGCAGGTCGTGGGCTTCGGCCACGGGTTCTGACAGGAGGTCGCCGCGCAGCGTGGAGAGCCCCTTCGCCAGAGACGGGTCGGCGCTCGCGGCCCCCTCTATGCCATGGTCGGCTATCTTGATCAGGTAGGGCAGCGTCGCGCTGGTGAGCGCGAGAGTGGAGGTGCGCGCCACGGCGCCCGGGATGTTCGCCACGCAGTAGTGCACGACCCCCTCCTCCACGAACGTCGGCTCGGAGTGGGTGGTCGGCCTCGCGGTCTCGATGCACCCGCCCTGGTCTATGGCGACGTCCGCCACCACGCTGCCGGGGCGCATGCTAGCCACCATCTCCCGGCTGACCAGCTTTGGCGCCTTGGCCCCGTGCACCAGCACGGCCCCTATAACCACGTCTGACTCGGCGACGTAGGAGGCGGTCCTCGCGCGGTTCGGGACCACGAGGTCCACCCTCCCCTCGAAGATGTCGGAGAGGTAGGCGAGCCGTCTAGGGCTGATGTCGAGGACCCTGACTATCGCCCGCATGCCCACCGCGATCTTGGCAGCCTCAGTCCCGACCACGCCGCCGCCGATGATGGTGACCTTCGCCGCCGGCGTCCCGGGGACCCCGCCGAGCAACAACCCGGCCCCGCCCTGCGGGCTCTCGAGGTGGTGCGCCGCCGCCTGGACCGCCATCCTTCCGGCCACCTCGCTCATCGGCGTCAGGAGCGGCAGCGATCCGTCCGGGGTCTCGACGGTCTCGTAGGCGATGGACTCTATCTTGCGCTCCATCAAGAACTCCGTGAGCCCCTTGTCCGCCGCCAGGTGCAGGTAGGTGAAGAGCTGCTGGCCTTCCCTGAAGCGGTCGTACTCCTCGGGGATGGGCTCCTTGACCTTCACTATCAAGTCGGCAGAGGCGAAGACCTCCTCGGGCCCGTCTGCCAACCGCGCCCCCGCCTCCGCGTACTCCTCGTCCGCGAACCCGGCCCCCACACCGGCCCCAGCCTGCACTACCACCTCGTGCCCGTGGTGCACTAGCTCGGCAACGCCGTCGGGCTGCATGGAGACGCGACCCTCCATGTCTTTGATCTCCTTCGGTACCCCTACAACCGTAGCCATCGACCCTTCCTTTCCCGAGTGACTCCAGGGCTCTCCGTACCTTATAACAAGGCTACTATAAACATGCAAGGATGCTGTCAAGGGCGGTGGGTAGGTACATGGTTCTTGCTTTTCGGCGGTGGTAGTTACAATAATGGTTCAAGCGTACGAGGACCGGCCTTGGGGCCGGGGATCGTCATCACGGAGAGGCACGGCGGGAGGCGGATTGGCGGCGGGTGGTAGTTCGGTAGGGTTCTCCATAGGCGAGGTTGCGCAGGCGATAGGGCTGGCGCCGCAGACCTTACGGTTATGGGAGAGGGAGCGTCTGATCAAACCCCGCCGCACGGACCGGGGGTACCGGATCTACACGGAGAGCGACGTGGAGCGGCTGCGTGAGATCAGGCAGATGAGGAAGGTCGAGGGCCTGAACTTCGCCGCCATCCGCAAGCAGCTCGGCAGCGTGCAGGAGGCACAGAGCCCCAACGGCTCCACGGTGGCGGCGGGGCCCTCGGGCTCCCCGGGGGAGCGGCTGCGGCGGCTGCGGGTCAAGGCGCACAAGACGCTCAAGGAGGTCTCCGAGGTTACAGGGCTCTCCATCTCGTTTATCTCCGCCCTCGAGCGCGGCGGCTCGGGGGCTTCGGTCGCCTCCTTGCGGCTGCTGGCCGGGGCTTACGGGGTGAACATGCGCGAGGTATTCGGGGCCGATCTCGAGCAGGGTTCGCCGCTCGTGCGCAGCGCGGACCGGCCCGTGATGCAGTGGGACAACGGCGTGCGCTTCGAGGAGATGGCCTCGGGGGAGAAGGTCATGGACCCCTCGTATATCCGGGTGCCACCGGGCGCCGGGAGCGAGGGGTTCTACTCCCACAACGGCGAGGAGTTTATCTACGTGATCTCGGGCGTCCTGTGCGTGGAGCTCAAGGACCAGGATACGTTCCTGGTCTCGCCGGGCGACACCCTTTACTTCCCCTCGACGACCCCGCACCGCTGGTGGGCCGACGAGGAGCCCGTCGAGGCCATCTACGTGAACACCCCACCGACCTTCTAGGCTAGCCCAGGTCCGCGTGTCCCAAGACCCTCACCTCGAAGCGTTGCTCTCGATCCCGGCTCTCTTTGGGCCGCTGGTCTCGCCCGACGGCGGGTGGGTGGCGTGGAGCTGGTCCCGGCTCGGGCCGGCCGCGGACGTGTTCGCGGCCCCCACTGACGGCTCCGGGCCTCCCCTCCGCCTGACCGAGACCGCCGAAGGGGACACGCTGGCGGTCTCGTGGACCCCGGACGGCGGGGCCCTGCTCGTCAGGCAGGACCGCGACGGGGACGAGCGGGCGCGGCTCTTTCGGGTCGGGCTCGCAGAGCCTGGGACCATGGAGCCGCTCACAGGGCCAGACCCGAACTATTATCTGGAGGGCGGCCAGCTGCACCCTGACGGTGGCTCCCTGATCTACGCGGCCAACCTCGACGCCGAGAGCGGGGAGGAGACCGAGACCTACGGGCTCTACCGCCACTACCTGAAGACCGGCGAGCTTCGGACGCTGGCCCGGCCGCCCGAGGGCAGCATCTTTCGGCCCGCGTTGAACCGTCAGGGGACCCACGTGCTCTACTCGCGCAACGATCTCGACCCGGCGGGCCGGCAGGTATGGCTCGTTGACGCCGAGGGCGCACGAGACCGTGAGATCCTGAACTTCGGGGAGCGCGTCAAGGTCTCGGCTTCGTGGTTCCCCGACGGCCGCAGGGTCCTCTTCGTCGCCGAGGGCGAATCCTACCGGCGTCTCGGCGTGTGGAGCCTGGACGAGGAGGAGGAGGTCGCGCGCTGGCTCGTGGACGACCCCGGTCGCGACATCGCCGACGCCTTCGTCCCGCCAAACGGCGGCCCCGCGGTAGTCATCGAGGTCGAGCGGGCCAGGATCAGGGCGTCGCTGCTCGACGTAGAGGACGGCGAGGAGAGAGCGCTGCGCGGAGATCGGGGCATCAACAACCTGGTGCCGCTGGCTCCGGTCGGCGACGGGGCCTGGGTCTGCACGGGCTACGACGCCCGCCACCCCGCAGACCTCGTGCGCTACGACGGAGCGGGCGGCGAACCCCGCAGCATCACCGGTCTACCGCGACGAACGTCCGTCGGCGCGGAGCGGCTCGTGGCGGCCGAGGACTTCTGGTGGCGCTCGGTGGATGGGTTGGAGGTACAGGGGTGGCTGTACCGGGCTCCGGGGGAGAGCGTGGGAGCGGTGGTGCTGGTTCATGGCGGCCCGACGAGCCACGCCGAGGACAGGTTCAACGCCCAGATCCAGTACCTCGCCTCGCGGGGCTTCGACGTGCTCGCGCCGAACTACCGCGGCAGCACCGGGTTCGGGCTGGCGTTCCAGGAGTCCATAAAGGAGGACGGCTGGGGCGGGCGGGAGCAGGAGGACGTGAGGACCGGGATCGAGGCGCTCATCGAGGCCGGGGTCGCCAGGCCCGGCAGGGTAGGGGTAAGCGGCACCTCCTACGGCGGGTACTCGGCGTGGTGGGCTATCACGCACTGGTCCACGGACCTCGTCGCCGCGGCGGTCCCCATCTGCGGGATGACCGACCTCGTCGTCGACTATTACGCCACCCGCCCCGACCTCAGACCCTATAGCGAGGAGATGCTGGGCGGCTCTCCCGAGGAGGCCCCGGAGCGCTACCGCGAACGCTCGCCGGTGAACTTCGTGGAGAACATCCGCGGCGAGCTCTTGATCGTCCAGGGGCTCAGGGACCCGAACGTCACCCCGGAGAACGTCCGCGTCGTCGCGCAGGCCCTGGAGCGGCAGGGTATCTCCTACGAGTTGCTCACCTTCGAGGACGAGGGACACGGGATCTCGCGCCCCGAGAACCTGAAGGTTCTCTACCCGCGCCTAGCCGACTTCTTCGAGAGGGCGTTCGAGAGATCGAGTTAGGAAGACACCGGATACCCGCCTCCGGAAGAGACCGGGCTCTTCCCCGGATAGGCCGCCCAAGACCGCTGCCGCGTAGTTCCTCGACGACGAAAGTGGGCCTACAGAGAGCCGTTTCCGGATCCCCAGCGGATCAAGGTTCTCGCGCCGGAC
>JADDPU010000250.1 GCA_016781725.1 Rubrobacter sp.
CGACTCCTTGTTCACCCGAGTGCACAAAAGGGGAGTCCTCGGAAGTCTGTTCGCAGGGGGCCGCATAGAGCTGGCTTGCGACACTCTACTGGACCCGGTTCTGGCCAATGCGCGTGACGAGCGACCTCACAATGCAGGAGCAACGTGGGCTCCGTCGGCGGCAAGATAGCCTCGCCTTTCATCGGGGCGTAAGCCGGGACCAAGCACGCCGTCGAGGGCATCTCGGACTCCTTGAGGAGGGAGCTGCTCCCTTACAGCATAGACGTCATCGTCATCAGGCCAGGGGCCGTTAAGACCGAGATCTGGGAGAAAGGCGCGGCGCACGCCGGACGATACGTTCGCACCGATTACGCGGGGCCGGTGGCGAGGTTCGAGGAGTACGCCATGCGCCTCGCGAAGGGCGGCTACTCCCCGGAAGAGTTCGGCGAGGCCCTCCGCAAGGTCTTCGAGAAAAAGAGACCGAGGACCAGGTAAGCCATCGTCCCCGGCCGGTTCGCGAATTGGACCATCCCCGCTTCGATGCCCGACCGCCTCTTGGACCGGATCATCGCTCGGAGCGTCGGCCTTACCCGAGCCGCTCTACGGGCGGACCGAGAGGAGGCGCGGGGCAGTGAGGCAGACGGCGAAGGCCAGGACCGCGCAGATGACACTCGGGTAGAAGAGGGTCTCGAGCGGCGTGGCGTCCGTGGTCAGGCCGAAGACCCTTTTCAGGGCGTCGTTGGTGTAGGCGAAGGGGACGAAGCCGCGCAGCGTCTCGAGGATGCCTGTCGGGTTCTGATTGCGAAAAAAGCCGGAGACGTAGATCAGGGGGAACAGTATCGCCGTCGCGTACAGCAGCACGTCCGCTGGCGACGAGGTGAAGTTGGCTATAAAGATGCCGATGCAGTTGGCGGTCACCAAGGTTGCGAAGACCGCTGCGGTGGCAGCCAGCATCCACACTAGCGGTACCGGGTGCAGGAGGTAGACGATCGCAAGCGCGGGCAGCAGTTGCAAAAAGTCGAGAGCGGCGTTGACGGCCAGGATCTCGAAGACGATCCGGTAGGGCGAGAGGGGGGTGAGCGCGACGCGGACCAGGATGCCGTCGTTCAGGTCCACCGTCAGGCTCTCGCCGGCCCCGAAGGTCCCGGCCATCACGGCCACGATGCCTATGACCGCCGCCGCGTACTCGGGCGGGATGCCGCTCGCCGCCACCGGCACGATGATGGCTACCGGGTAGAGCATCTTTATCAGCAGCGCGAACCGCCTGGAGAAGAACAGCGCCACGTCTTTTTTCCAGTAGGCGTCCGGCGGGCTAATCCTCACGGCGCAGCGCCTCCCCGGTCAGCTTGACGAACACGTCCTCCAGGTTCGGCCTCTGTACCGAGAGGTTGACGATGTCCCCGCCGATTCCCACGACGCCGGCCACTACGTCGGCGACGACGCCGGGACGCTCCTCGCAGTGGACTACCAGATCCCTCCCCTCAGGCACTACCCGCTCGACGCCTCCGATCCCGGCCAGCGGAGCGTGCTCGACCGGGTTTCTTAGCGTCGCCACGATGCGACGGACTCCCTCCACGGAGGAGACCAGCTCCTCGGGCGTACCCTCGGCGAGGACCCTTCCGCGGTGCAGAAAGGCAGCCCGGTCGCACAGGGCCTCGACCTCGTCGACCTGGTTGCTCGCGAGCAATACCGCAACCCCGGCGGCGGCGAGCTCCCTGACCTTGCGCTGGTACGCGAGCTGGGAGGTGTAGTCGAGCCCGAGCGAGGGCTCGTCGAGCAGCAGCACCTCGGGCCCGTGCGCCAGCGCCTCGACGAGCGCTAGCTTCTTGCCCATCCCGTAGGAGTAGGTCTTGACCCTGTCGTCCGCGTACTCGGAGAGGCCGAAAAAGTCGAAGAGCTCGGAGACGACGCCCTCAGCCTTCGCACCCTCCATCCCGTAGGCCCTGGCGAAGAAGTAGGCGTTAGCCCTTCCCGTGAGGTCCGCGTAGTGCGTCGGCCGGTCGACCATCAGGCCCATGCGGGCGCGGACCTTTCTTTTCTCCCTCAGGCCGTCGGCCCCACCGACGCGGAAGGAGCCCGAGTCGGGCGCGATGGCGGTGGAGAGGACCCGCAGGAGGGTGCTCTTGCCCGAGCCGTTAGGCCCCATGAGGCCGAAGACCTCACCGGGGGCTACCGCCAGGCTCACGTCCTCGATGCCACGCCCGCTGCTCTCGTAGAGGCGGGTTATACCTCTCGCTTCCAGCGCGGGCGGGATGTTCT
>JADDPU010000367.1 GCA_016781725.1 Rubrobacter sp.
GGGTTTGGTTCAAGCCCTTGCGGTTCGACCTGGCGACTGGGCGTTGGATCAACCTCCTAAAAGTCCAGGGCTCGGGTAGGGTCAACCGCCACCGCCACACCGGCGGCCAGGTCATGGGCTTCTGCATAAAGGGCTCCTGGCACTACCTGGAGCGCGACTGGGTCGCAAGACCCGGCACGCTCGTCTACGAGCCCCCTGGCGACATACACACGCTCGTCGTGGACGAGGGCGTAGAGGAGATGCAGACCCTCTTTATCCTCGAAGGGACTATCCAGTACCTCGACGACGAGGACAACCTGATCTACCAGGACGACGTCTTCTCCAAGATGGAGCGCTACCTCCGCTTCTGCGAGGAGCAGGGCATCGAGCCTCAGGAGCTCCGCTACTGATGGCCGTCCTTGACAATTTCAGGCTGAACGGCAAGGTAGCGCTCGTCACCGGCGCGGCCCGCGGCCTCGGGCTTGGCATCGCCACGGGCCTCGCCGAAGCCGGCGCCGAGATAGCCGCCCTCGACGTGGCGCCCCTCGACGAGACCCACGAGAGGGTAGCGTCGCTCGGATGCGCCTTCCACCCCATGAGCGTCAATCTCCTCGAGACCAAAGCCAAGGGCGCCGCCGAGATCGTCCGCGAGTGCGTCGCCGAGCTCGGGCGCCTCGACATCCTCGTCAACAACGCCGGCATCATCCGCCGCGCCCCGGCGCTGGAGTTCGGCGAGGAGGACTGGGAGGACGTCGTCCAGGTAAACCTGAGCGCCGCGTTCTACCTCAGCCAGGCGGCGGCGAGGCGCTTCGTGGAGCAGGGTAGCGGGGGCAAGATCATCAACACCGCCTCGGTCCTCTCCTACCAGGGCGGCATAACGGTGCCCTCCTACTCGGCGACCAAGGCGGGCATCGCCAACCTCACCCGCGCCCTCGCCAACGAGTGGGCGCCTTTGGGCATAAACGTGAACGCCATCGCCCCGAGCTACTACACCACCGAGCTCACGAGCGCAATCCGCGAGGACGTGGAGCGCAGCGACGCCCTGCTCGTCCGCATCCCCGCGGGCCGCTACGGCGAGCCCGAGGACCTCAAGGGTGCTGCCGTCTTCCTGGCATCGAGCGCCGCGGACTTCGTCCACGGCACGATCCTGCCCGTAGACGGTGGCTGGCTCGGGCGCTGAAGGATACCAGGAGCCCATACGCCGGCTCTCCGCTTCCCACGATCGCCCAAGATTCGCTTCAACACCGTCCTTCTGGTAGGACCCGGAGGGGTGCGCTTACGTGCTGGCGGCACCACGAAGGAGTCCCGAACGGCCAATAGCACGTTACGGATCGCCGGGCCGGAACATTCTCTGTTCCGGCCCGGCGATGCCGCGTGGTTCCTCCCTCGCGAAAAGCGGAAGGTCGTCGGTAGGTTATTCTAGCGCTGGCCGATGGGGATGGCGAGGCCCTCGACGTCCGTGCCGAAGGCGCCGATTCTGCCGATCCTCGTGGCCTTTCCGTTATCGAGGTTGACCTTGTAAAAACCCGACGAACCGCTGTACGCCGGTTGCAGGGCCGCGTAGCCCCTGTCACCGGCGGGGGATTCACCGCGGGTAACGATATCGAAGCCGACGAGCTTCTTCGTGTTCAAGCCGAGCGATCCCTCGGTATTGAGCGTACCGTCGTTGGGCGGGTCCTGCTCGGACATGTCGTCTGTGCGCGCGTCGATGTCGTAGAGCTCGGTGTTGGTGGTATTCAAAGCGGCCGGCCGGGAGTTCCTGTAGGCGACGCCCGTGACGTTAGGGTCCTCGCCGAAGTTCGGGTCGCCCACGGCGTAGCGCAGGTCTCCATCCGGCTGGGTACCGGGCAAGACGGCGTTGAAGTCGGCGAGCTCGCCGGTGTCGACGTTGACCCTGAGGTTCTGGTTGGCGTCGCTCACGATCCGGAGGCGGTCCACGGTCGGGTTGAAGTCGATACCGAAGCGGTCCCCCCTGAGCGCCACCGGCGCGCCGTCGGCCGTGATCTGGGGTCCCCGCGTGGCTGCGCCCGTGGACGGGTTGATCCTGTAGATATAGCTCTGGTCGCCGAGACCGTAGAGCTTGCCCTGGGTCGCGTCAGGGCCGCTCGGGCGGAAGTCTATACCCACCAGGCTCTCACCGTTCCTCAGGCCGGTGATGTTCTTTGTCGCGACCTGACGAGGATCGTCCCCATCGAAGCGCAGCAGATGGTCGTCTGCGGTGAGCGCGTAGACGTTCTCGGGCCCGTCTGGCGCCGTGGTTTGCGCCGAAGCTTCCGGCATCAACCAGACGAGCAACAAGCCGACCAGCAGGCCCGACGCGACCAGCGCGCCCGCCAATCCCGACCTGCCGTGACCTACCGAACGATTCACGGTTGGATGATCCACTACGTTAACCCCTTTCGTTTTTTGTCCGGAGACGGACACGTTCCGTCTCGGCGCCACCTGGCTTTCCTCGGCCCCTATCAATCCTTCGTCCCGGTAATCTCACCCCCTCTGCTCTCGCGCCGTTTGCCGATGCGCACGGTGATACGGAGGCTGGGGCTGTGGCGTTCATCGGGCGGCACCTACCGCCAGAGATCGTGGTCCGCGGTGAACGGCGGCGTCCTTCGTTCCGTATACTTGAATGTATGATGATCCTGGGCACGATCGGCTCCCGTTCGAGGCGGAGTGAGATGCGAGGAGGCGAGGAAGAGAGCGCACTCCGGGCGGCCTACGCCGCACACGGGGCGGAGCTGTTCCGCCTGGCGCTCAGGGCCCTCGGCGACCGGGGCCTCGCCGAGGAGATCGTGCAGGACACCTTCGTGCGGGCCTGGAAGTCGCGGCAAAGCTTCGACGCCGAGCGCGGCTCGCGTCGGACGTGGCTTTTCTCCATCGCCCGCAACCTCATCGTCGACGCGGCCCGCGCGCGGTCCTCCCGACCGCAAGCCGTCAAACGGCCCGCCGAAGGGCGCGATCGCAACCCGGTTCTGGCCGAGGATCCGACGGAAAGGGTGCTACTATCCATGCAGATCGAAGAGGCGCTGGGTCGCATCGGCAGCGAGCACCGCAGGGTGATCGTCGAGGTCTGCTACCGGGGCCGCCCCTATGCCGAAGTAGCGCGGGAGCTGGGGGTCCCGGTCGGCACCCTGCGCAGCCGGATGTACTACGGGCTCAAGTCGCTGCGGCTCGCCCTCGAAGAGGTAGGCTACTCACCATGAGCGATCCTACGAGAACCGAAGGGCACCGACGCTACAGGGAGCTGCTCGGGTCTTATGTCCTGGGCCGGCTGGAGGCCGCCGAGGCGGCTGAGCTGGAGCGCCACCTGGACGGGTGCGAGGCTTGCCGCACCGAGGAGGCCGAGCTGCGCGCCGTCGCCGGCCTTATGCCCGCGCCGGACGCCGCCGATTGGAGCCTTCCGCCCGATCTGGAGGACCGGGTGGTCGCCGCGGTGTTCTCCGAACAGCGGGCCGAAGGCACGCCTCGTCGAGACCCCGGCCGGTTCGGCCTTCGGAACCGGTTCGTTATGGGCCTCGGTGCCGCCGCGGCGGTACTGGTGGCGGCCGTCGGGTTGGCCATCTTTCTGTCCACCGGCCAGGAGGGGCAGCCCGGCCTCGGCGAGGCGGAACCGATAGCCTTCTCCGAGGCTCCCAGGGGTGTCTCGACCGACGCCGCGGTCGTCGCCCACACCTGGGGGACGGAGGTGGATCTCGAGGTAGAAGGTCTCCGCCCCGGCGGGGTGTACACCGTCCTGATCGAGCGCGACGACGGCGGACAGGTGTCGGCCGGCACGTTCGTCGCCGTGGAGGCCCAGCCGGTCGAATGCCGGCTCAACGGCGCCGTGCTTCGACAGGACGCCAGGGCCGTCTCGGTGACGGACGCGCAAGGGAATGAGGTGCTGAGGTCCGAACTAAAACCGCGCCCGGACCTAGCCTCATCATACACGGCGAGCCGGAGATAGGTCCGGCGTTTCCGGTCGCGTATCACTCCCGGCCAGCCGTTTTGAGGAGCACCTGGCCATCCGGCTCGCAGTGGCGTCCGGAGCATCTACATCGAGACGCCGAGCAGCCCGCGGGTGAACTGGAAGTCCGTGTTGCCCGCCCCGAACAGTTTGGGCGTGTACTCGCGCGAGGCCACGGCGGCCAAGGTCCGAATCACCTCGTCGGTCCAGGTGCCGGGATCTCCTTCGAGGAGGACGTCGAGGTCTTCTGAGTGCTCTTGCAGCGTGTGTGGGTCGGACGAGATCTGGACCAGCGGGATCATGCGGTGCGACTGCAAGGGACGCCCCGCCACGTGCGCCAGCATAACCTCGACCCCGGTCGCCCCGAGCCCCGTCGCGGTCTCGATCCAGTGGTCCGTCGGCGCCTCCATGACGTGCAACCCCGGTCTCGCCGCGGCCTGCCCGTAGGCCAGGGTGTTCTCTACCGGATGGTCCCCGAGGACGGCTTCGAGGTAGGCCGGAGAGGAGAGGACCGCCGACCTCTCCGGGACGACCACCGTGCCGCCGGACCCGACCACGCCAAGCGTCACCTCCGCCAGGGTCAGGGCCGCCTCGTCCGAGACGGGACCCGAGGCGTGGAGTGCCAGCCGCAGGGACCCTGGTCCTGCGGCCTCGTGCTCCAGGTCTTCGGCGTTCTCGAGGGTCTCGGCGAACCAGTCCTCTACCTTGGCCACGACGCTCTCTATCCCGCCGTCTAGCTGGACGCTCGCCCAGCCGAAGCGGGTCGGGTCGAGCCCTGCCTCTTCCAGGCTGTTGCGGAAGTAGTCGTTGTGGGTCTTCTCGCAGCCGTGTTCCAGGAGTAGCCCGAACCTCACCGCGGGGTTGGCGAGGTGACCCAGCACGGTGCGGGAATAGATGGACTCGGCCGAGCCCGCCGAGACGCCGCAGCCCTCCGTGTGGGGCAGGGCGACGAACCGGGTCACTTTGTCCTGCGTGGCTCCCTGTTCGTTGAGGCGGTTGGCGATGCGGCGCGCTATCTGCCCGGAGCACAGGCTCGTCGGCATCACGAGCCCGACCTGGTCAGAGACGAGGCCCCGCTCGCCCTTGAGCGCCTCGAACGAGAACTCGACGTCCGGGGCGTGCTCCCTGACGGGTAGGGGCTCGCCGCCGGGCTCGGGGGCGTTCTGTATCCGTTCCAGGTTCTCGCCGCTAGTCTGCTTCCAGTCGCGCCAGATGGAGACCTGGGCGTGGCCGGCGCGCTCACCCACGGTCTTCTCGCCCGAGGCGGCCGTGAGGGTGCGCTCGAACATCTCCCGGCCGAGGTCGTCCATGGGTTTGCCGTCGAGGTAGGCGCCGGCGTTAACGTCCATGTCCTTGGAGAGGAGCTCGTAGCGGCCAGTAGTGGTCACTACCTTTATCGTCGGGACGAAGGGGAAGTTCGTTATGGAGCCGTTTCCGGTGGTGAAGAAGATCATGTTCGCACCCGAGGCGACCTGCCCGGCGACGCTCTCGAGGTCGTTGCCGGGGCTGTCCATAAAGTAGAACCCGCCCCCCTCGCGCATCCTCTGGGCGTACTCGATGACGTGGTCCACGCGCACTTCAGGGTCCTTTTTCCTGGCGGCGCCGATGGACTTTATGGAGATGTTGTAGAGCCCGCGCAGGTTGTTGCCGCCCGAAGGGTTGTCCTCTGCCGTGTGCCCGTGCCACCCCACGCGCTCCTTGAACCGCTCGACCGTCCTGAGAAAGCTTTGCGCCGTCTCCACGTCCTTTACCTTCTTCAGGACGTAACGCTCGGCCCCGATCAGCTCGTCGGTCTCGGCGAGGTTGGCGATACCGCCGTTACGCACGACCTCCCTCGTCACCCACCCGACGAGCGGGTTCGCCGAGACGCCCGAGAAGGCGTCGGACCCGCCGCACTGCAACCCGATCTTGAGCTCGGAGAGCGGCTCCTCGGTGCGCCTTACCGCGTTCACCTCCTCAAGCCACCCCCCGACCACGGACTTCGCCCGCTCCAGATCGGCCCGGAAGCTCCCCCCGAGGCTCACGAACTCGTGGGGCACGTGCTCCAAGGGATAGCCGTGCTCCAGGGCGTAGGAGCGGAGCATCTCGTTCGTGACGGCCCCCTCGCCGCCCTGGTCGAGGACGAGCACGGCCCCGACGTTGGGGTTGACCATAAAGCCGCTCAACGTGCGCAGCAACAGGTCCAGGTTGTTCGGCGTGCGCTCCTCGCCGCCCTCCGTGTGGGCGACGCAGACGATGCCGTCAACGTTCTCGTAGGCGTCCGAGACGCCGTTCATCTCCCACTCGAGCGCCCTGACGAACCCGGTGAGCCGGGAGGTGAGGCCGAGCAGGACCACGTAGTTCCGGGTCCCAACCCCCCGATCCCCGCCGCGCCGGTAGCCCATGAAGGTGCGGGGCTCGTCGTAGAGGGTAACCTGCTCCGCTGGCCGGAAGCTCTCCTCGTCGAGCACGTAAGACTCCAGCTCGGCGTCACGGAAGTTGGGGGTGTCGGGGAGATCCAGCTCCATCTCGCGGGGCCCCCTACGAACCCGGCCCTGGTCGGAGGTGCCCTCGGGATCTTCGTCTTCGCCGCGGCCGGACGGGACTCCAAAGCGTTCGCGCAGCACGCGCAATATCTTCTCGTTGCACGCGTAATCCCCAGGCCTGATCTCCCGGAGCGCCCGCCCGAAGGGCAGGCCCCAGGAGAGCAGGTCCTCGCCCTCGCCGATACGCTCGACGGCGAACCGGTGGCCTTCCAGGACCGTGTGGGGGATCTCGAACTCCGAGCCCTCGTAGGAGACGCGGGTTCCCGCCTCCAGCCTGCGGGTCGCTATCGCGACGTTGTCGCCGGGGGCCGGGAGGCGTCCGATCTCCCTGAAGTCCCACCGCTGTTCGTAACCGTCTCTCAAGGCTCGCCTCCCGTCGCTGTGCTAGTCTGATCGCGTTCGCAATCAGTGTATCGTAGCGAGCCCGAAAAAGGCGCTGGGTAGTGGCGAGGGCGCCCGCACCTGGACCGGTCCCTAGGATCCGGGCCCCACCGGGTGGGGCGTAGCGCGGCCCGCGCTACGCCCGCCGCGCTCCGGGGGCGATAGGGGCGGTCTATCCTGGGCGGCTTACCGTGGCGCTATCGCTTCGAAGTTCTTGGCCAGAAACTCTTTCGCGGCGGTTCGGCCCGACTCGTAGAGGGCCAGCGCGCGCTCCGGGGACAGGTCGAACTCCGTGGTCCCGACGCCCAGGGTGTCTATCCCGATCGTCCTCCGGTCGAAGTCGTGTTGCTCCACGTAGAGCCGGTCGTGGGCCGCCATCATGGTGTCCACGAGGCTCCTGAGGTAGCCGATCACCTGCTTCACCCCGGCGCGGGGCACCGGTTCGGCGAGCTCCTCGCCGATGGGGGTCTCCGGGCTCTGCACCAGCTTCATCCCGATGGTGGGCCACTGCGGCTCCTCGGCGTCGAAGAGCCACACCGGGAAGTTGGAGAGCATCCCCCCGTCCACGATGAGGTGCTCCTCGTCGGTCAGGCGGTTGGTGAACCGCACCGGTTCGAAAAAGATGGGGATGCTCATGCTCATGCGCACCGCCTGGGCCACGTCGATGTCGTCGGGGTCTTCGATCCCGAGCTTGGGCGCGTCCCTGGGTAAGACGAGCAGGCGCCGCTCGGTGACGTCGGAGGCGATCACCTGCAGCTTGTAGCGGTACTTGAGATCTACGTCCTCGCGGCGCACCAGGTCCCCGAAGGTCCTCACGCCCCTGGTCTCGAGCAGCCCGCGCATCCACTCCTCGAAGGCCTTGCCTTCGTAGATGCCAAGGTCCTTGAGAATGCTCAGGGTCTTCCCCATGGGGAAGCGGTCCTCGAGGGCCTCGTCCTTGAACCGGTCGTAGTCCAACTCTGCGATGATCTCCTTGAGTTCGCCCGCGCCGTAGCCCGCGGCGATCAGGGCGGCGACGATCGCACCAGCCGAGGCTCCCGCCATGTTCTGGGGCTCGTAGCCGCGCTCCTGCAGGACCGAGAACGCGCCAACGAGGGCTATGCCCTTTACGCCCCCGCCCTCGAAGACCAGGTCCACGTACTTCTCCCGGTTCCCCTCTACCTCGACTCCCGGCTCCGCCACCTTTCTCTCCTCTCCTGTAGGCTCCCGCTTCCGGCTGCTCCGCGGC
>JADDPU010000370.1 GCA_016781725.1 Rubrobacter sp.
ATGCCGTCGTTCCCGCCGAAGACCGGGGCGTCCCGCCCGCCGTCGAAGATGCCAGAAGGGGAGATGCCACCGCCCGCGCCGCCGGCGGCGTCGGCGGTGCGTACGTCGCCGCCGGTGATCGAGGATCCCGCGCCAGTGCCGCCGTAGCCAAAGGGGTGTACCCCCGGAGCCGCCCCGGGAGGACAGTTCCCCCAGAAGCCGCAGGAGAGGCTGTTGCCTATCACCCTCTCGACGCCCCACACGGCGGCCATGCAGATAACGAAGGCGACAACGGCTGCCACCAGGCCTTTGATGAGGATCGAGCGCCGCTGCATGGCGGGGAGGTTCGAGAACCAGTCGAGGGCCGCGCGCATCCGGCCCACGAAGTTGGCCCGCAGGTCGGCGCGTCCGGGCACGGTCTCCGCCCTGCTGGGACGCCCGGCCTTTCTCTGCTGTCCCCAAGACCGGAGCCTGGTCGGCACCCCGCGCACGCGGCTTGAGGCGTTCTCCATGTAAGCCTTGAGTATCGCCGAGCCGCCGGTGATGATCATGGCCGTCAGCGCGGCCCCAAGCAGGGTCCCCGCCACCCCGAAGCGCGCCGTTACGAAGGCCGCCGCCGTGGAGGCAAGCCCGGCCGCCAAGACCTGGTGGGTGTTCAGAACCGGCTCTGCGCCCTTGCTACTCACGGGCAATGAATCTATCAGCCGCCGCTGGCGGTTTCAAAGGTCCTGAGGTCCTTTTTTCGGAGGACCTTCCTCAGAGTGCCCTGTGGCGGCGGAGACCACCGCGCGGGTAGAATTGCGCGGCAGACGACCACCTGGAGGAGCGGGATGACGGAGCAAGGCAACGCGAAGTTCTCCGAGCTGTTCGACGTAATAGAAGCGTACTCCCACCGGGACTACTACTATCAGGACAAGGCGCTCCAGATCATCGCCGGCACCTACGTCTTCATGTTCGAGGCCGAGTACATGCCGGATGCCCGTCCCGTCGTAGACGCCATCCTCGAGCAGTACGGGTACGTCTTTACCACCCTGGAACGCGGCAACCTCGACCCTCTGAGCGTCGACGCCGTGGCAAGGGTGGCCCTCTACCGCGAGGAGTATAGGGAGTGGGGCATCAACCGGCTCGGCCTCATGCTCGAGGGCCTCCACCGCCGCTCCCAGAGCGACGAGAGCTACCTCGACTACGTCGAGGACTCGCGCATCGTTATCCGGGGCCTCGAGAGCATCGTCCTGGGCTCGGCCCTCGAGGAGATCGTCGAGGCCGCGAACGGCTCGTAGAGGCGCCCGAGCGGTAGCCGATTACCTGCGGTCCTTGCGTCCGGAGGCCTAACTTGCGGCCATAACCTCAGGCATAAGGTCGCGCAGGAAGCGGCCGGTGTGAGACTCTTCGACGCGGGCTACCTCTTCGGGGGTGCCGGTCGCGACGATCTCGCCGCCGGCGTCCCCGCCCTCGGGGCCGAGGTCTATGACGTGGTCGGCCGAGCGGATCACGTCGAGGTTGTGCTCTATGACGATGACCGTGTTCCCCGCGTTCACGAGCCGGTGCAGGATCGAGAGCAGCTTCTCCACGTCCGCGAAGTGGAGCCCCGTCGTCGGCTCGTCCAGGATGTAGACGGTCTTGCCTGTCGCCCGCTTGCCGAGCTCGCTGGCGAGCTTCACCCGCTGGGCCTCGCCGCCGGAGAGCGTGGTCGCGGGCTGGCCGAGGCGGACGTAGCCAAGGCCCACGTCGCGCAGGGTGTCCATGCGGCGCGAGATCGCGGGGACGGGGGCGAAGAACTCGCAGGCCTCCTCGACTGTCATGTCGAGGACGTCCGAGATCGACTTGCCCTTGTAGGTAGCCCTCAGGGTCTCGGTGTTGTAGCGGCGGCCCTTGCAGACCTCGCAGGGGACGTAGACGTCCGGGAGGAAGTGCATCTCTATGCGGATCTGGCCGTCGCCCCGGCAAGCCTCGCACCTGCCGCCCTTCACGTTGAAGGAGAACCGCCCAGGCTTGTAGCCCCTTATCTTCGCCTCGGGTGTGGCGGCGAAGAGCTGGCGGATGTGGTCGAAGACCTTGGTGTAGGTAGCCGGGTTGGAGCGCGGCGTGCGGCCTATGGGGCTCTGGTCTATGTCTATGACCTTGTCCACGCCCTCGACGCCGCGCAGGCCGGCGTGCCGCCCGGGGCGGTGCTTGCCGCGGCTCACGGCGTTGGCCAGGGCCTTGTAGAGGATCTCGTTGACCAGCGTGCTCTTGCCGGACCCCGAGACGCCCGTGATGCAGGTGAAGATCCCGAGCGGGAACCCGACGTCGACGCCCTTGAGGTTGTGCTCGGTCGCGCCCAGGACCTGGATCTCCCCCGTCGGCTCCCTCCTCTCCTCCGGCGGCTCTATCCGCCGGCGCCCCGCCAGGAAGTCGCCGGTCACCGAGCGCTCCTCGGCCTCGACGTCCTCGACGCTGCCGGCGGCGATGATCTCGCCGCCGTGGACCCCGGCGCCGGGCCCCACGTCGATCACGTAGTCCGCGGCCCGGATGGTCTCCTCGTCGTGCTCGACGACGATCAGGGTGTTCCCGAGATCGCGCAGCTTCTCGAGCGTCGTCAACAGCCGCCGGTTGTCCCGCTGGTGCAGCCCTATGGAGGGCTCATCGAGGACGTACAGGACGCCGACGAGCCCGCTCCCAACCTGCGAGGCGAGCCGGATGCGCTGCGCCTCCCCGCCAGAGAGCGTCCCCGCCGAGCGGCTGAGGGTCAGGTAGCCGAGGCCAACGTCGACCAGAAAGCCCAGCCTCTCGCGGATCTCCTTCACTACCCGCTCCCCGATCAACCACTCGCGCGTAGTGAACTCGACCCCGTCGAAGAAGCTTTGCGCTTCCGTGACCGAGAGCTCCGTGAACTCGTGGATGTTCTTCTCCCCCACCGTGACGGCGAGCGCCTCGGGCCTGAGCCTCGCCCCCTTGCACTTGGGGCAGGGGACGTGGCTCATGAACTCCTCGATCTTCTCGCGCCGGTACTCGGAGTCGGTCTCGGCGTAGCGCCGCTCCAGATTGCTCACGACGCCGTCGAACTGGGTCATGTACTGCCTGCGGCGGTTGTAGCGGTTGCGGTACGAGACGTAGATGCGCTCGCCCTGCGTGCCGTACAGGATGAGCCGCCGGTGCTCCTCGGGCAGCTCGCGCCACGGCACGTTCAGGTCGATCCTGTACTTCTCCGAAAGCGCCCCGAGCACGCTCCCGTGGTACTCGGTCTGCGAGTTGGCCCACGGCACTACAGCACCCTCGTTCACGCTCAAGTCCTCGTTCGGGACGACGAGCGCAGGGTCTATCTCCAGACGGCTTCCAAGGCCGTCGCAGCGGTCGCAGGCCCCGTGCGGGCTGTTGAACGAGAACGTCCGCGGCTGTATCTCCGCGATGGAGGCGCCGCAGTTGGTGCAGGTGAAGCTCTCCGAGAAGAGCATCGACTCGCCGGGCCCGCTACCGTCCCTCTCGACCGTTTCTATCAGGACGAGCCCTTCGGCCAGCTTCAGGGCTGTCTCTATCGAATCGGTGAGGCGGCGCTCTATGCCCTCCCGGATCACGAGCCTGTCGACCACGACCTCGATGTCGTGCTTGTAGTTCTTGTCCAGCCCGAGGTCGACCGGAAGCTCGTAGAGCTCGCCGTCCACCCGCACCCGGGCGTAGCCTTCCTCGGCCAGCTCCTTGAACATCTTGCCGTACTCGCCCTTGCGCCCCCGCACCACCGGTGCCAGCACCATAAAGCGCGTCTTCTCGGGCAGGGTCAGGGCCTTCTCGACCATCTGCTGCGGGGTCGAGGAGGCGACCGGGAAGCCGCAGACGTGGCAGTGGGGCCTGCCCGCGCGGGCGTAGAGCAGCCGGAGGTAGTCGTAGACCTCGGTGACGGTCGCTACCGTGGAGCGCGGGTTATTCGAGGTGGTCTTCTGGTCGATGGAGACCGCAGGAGAGAGGCCGTCGATGTGGTCCACGTCCGGCTTGTCCATCTGGCCCAAGAACTGCCTGGCGTAGGCCGAGAGGCTCTCGACGTAGCGGCGCTGGCCCTCGGCGTAGATAGTGTCGAAGGCCAGAGAAGATTTCCCGCTCCCCGACAGGCCGGTCACGACGACCATGACGTCGCGCGGCAGGGAGACGGTAATGTCTTTCAGGTTGTGTTCGCGCGCCCCCCGCACGACGATCTGGTTATCCGCGATCTCCGCTCACCCCTCTTTTTCGAGACGCTCATATCAAGTATACGGCCCCCTGATGGGAGGCCAAAGTAGTGATTTGATTGTGGCCGGATTTTACCACCCGAGCACACTGTTTTTGCACACCGCCAGCGGAGGATGCCGGGTTCGTAAGGGTAGAATGAGGATGGAGGCCTTGCAAAGGAGCCGCGTGGTCGAGGGTTCGAAGCCAAAAGTGCTTGCGGTCGACGACGAGCGGGACATCGTCGAGTTCGTCACCTCACCCCCTACTCCGGCCGCGCCCTCCGCGCGGCCGGCCTTCTTCGTCGTTAGCCGGCCGCCACGCTTCCGAACCCGGACGGCCTCGTATATATTAGAGAAGGCACGTTCTTCTATAGTCGTGTAAGCGTAGTAGCGTGAGGGTTGTCGCCCGTGAACCTGCAGGATCTGTCACGAGTCATGGTCGAGGAGTTGGGCGCGCTGTGTCCGACGCCGGGG
This sequence comes from Rubrobacter sp., assembly GCA_016781725.1. Lineage (GTDB taxonomy): Bacteria > Actinomycetota > Rubrobacteria > Rubrobacterales > Rubrobacteraceae > Rubrobacter_D. The sequence continues at coordinate 4,632 of JADDPU010000370.1, forward strand.
GACCGGATGAGACCGGTCCGCAACCTCGCGGTGGAAGAGGACATAGAGGGCTGGCTCGGGCCAGACGAGGTGGCCGTAACCTCCAGGCAAGAGCTGGATCAAGCATTCCTCGCCGGCGCCGCGGGGGCCGGCGCTCCGGCCGTGTTGTGGCGTAAAGGTGGAGAACCGACGCCGGAGACCTTAGAGCGGGCGGAGGCGTGCGGGCTCGGGGTGATCCTCGTTCCGCCGGCGGTGCCGCTGCGCAAGCTCTTCTCCGTCTTCTCCGGGGACGAAGGGCTCCTGCTTCTGTCGCACGGCACGGGCCGCACCCTCCTGGAGAGCGCTGGCGGCGGGGTTACGCTCGAGGACCTGACCGGCAGGATCTCCGAGTTGCTCGGGCGCTCTGTCGTGGTCGAGGACCCCGTGGGACGCTTTATCGCCGGAGACGGGGCTACCCTGCGACCTGCGCTCGAGGAGCTGGACCTGCGGGCCTCGAAGGCAACCTCCATCGACGAGACGCGCCGGGAGCGGCGGGACCGCTACGCCAGGCTCCCTGACGGTTACCTCTCCGTGCCGGTCGAGCGTTGGCGGGTCGGGGATAGGGAGTTTTTCTGGACCCCCGTCGGCGCCGGGGCCCCAGCGGGGTACCTCTGGGTAGACCTCGACGGCGGCCACCTGACGCCCGAGGACGTGGTGCTCCTCTACTGGGCCAGGCGCGTCCTCGAATCCGAGCTCGGCAAAGAGCGCATACGCCTGGAGACCGAGCTCGGCGTCCGGGGAGACTTCGTGGACGACCTGGTCAACGGCCACTACGGCTCCGTGGACCTCCTCCTGCAGCGCGCCCGTTACCTAGGCGCCGACCTCTCGGAAGGCGGCCTCGTCGTGGTAGTCGACATAGACGACTTCGCCCGCTACCTGGAGCGCCGCAAGCCGAAGGAACCGGCCATACAGGAGTTGAAGCGGCGCCTGGCCGACGCGGTCCGCCTGCAGACCCGCCAGCTCTTCTCCAACTTCCTCCTCGGCCCGCGCTCGGACAACGTCATACTCTTCCTCGGGTCTTCCGAGAGCGAGCGGCCCGAGGAGCTGCCAGAGCGGGCGCAGCTGCTGGCGAAGGCTGTGCAGCGCTACGTCAAGGGACTCCTCCCCGACCTGACGATATCCGTCGGGATCGGACGTTACAAAAAGGATCCGGCCCTCCTCCCCGACGCCTACTCGGAGGCAGGGGTGGCCCTGGAGATCGGGCACCGCATTCACGGCCCCTCCTCCGTCTCGACCTTCGAGGGTACGGGCACCTACAAGCTGCTCTTCAGGGTACTCCAGGAGAACCCTGAGGAGCTCGAAGCCTTCTACGCCGAGACCCTGGAGCCCGTAGTCGCCTACGACTCGCGCTACGGTACGGAGCTGGTGCAGACCATGATCACCTACCTCGGCAACGACGCCTCGACGGTCAGGACCGCGGGCGACCTCTTCGCCCACCGGCACACGATCCGCTACCGCCTCGACCGCGTCGGCGAGCTCACGGGCCTCGACGTGGACAAGAGCGAGGACCGCGAACGCCTCACCCTGGGTATCAAGGCTATGCAGCTCCTCGGCCGCGTCCCCCAGAGGCCCTCTAGCTTCTCGGATCGGTAGGCTTCACAGAGAGCCGCCGGTGGCGCCGTCCCGCGCCAACGTCCTCGGGGGCTTACCCGAAGGTCGATGCCGAAGAGCCGATGCTTTTTGTACAGCTAGCGCAACACGGCCCCCCTCGCCCACGGCCATCTTTATACACTCGGCTAAAGACCCTTCCGGGTCCGGTACCTAGACTATGTTCCGACGGTACATACTTCGACCTTGAAGGAGAAAGCTTTTGCGGAGGCTCGCCTTATTAACTACCGCGGTTCTGATGTTGGTGCTGGCTCTACCCACGCTCGCGTTCGCACAGGAGGACGGTCCGACTACGGCGGATCTCTCGCTGGCTATGGACACGATGTGGGTGATCGTGGCGGCGGTCCTGGTGCTGTTCATGCAGGCAGGGTTCGCGATGCTCGAGGTCGGCTTCTCCCGGATGAAGAACGTCGGGAGCGTGGTGGCGAAGATCCTAGTCAACCTCGCCATTGCCGCCCTGTTGTTCTGGGCGGTCGGGTTTGCGATTACCTTCGGCACCGGCAACGCCATCTTCGGTACGCAGGGCTGGTTCCTCGCGGTGCCCGCCGGCCAGGTCAACGACGTGTACGCCGGGCTCTCCTGGACCCAGGTACCGCTCTCGGCCAAGTTCTTGTTCCAGGTGGCCTTCTGCGCGGTCTCTTTGGCCATCGTGTGGGGCACCATGCTCGAGCGGACCAAGTTCGCAGTCTACGTGATCTTCGCGATCGTCTTCGCCGGGCTCCTCTACCCGCTGGTGGGGCACTGGATCTGGGGCGGCGGCTGGCTGACCGAGCTCGGGATGCAAGACTTCGCCGGCTCGACGGTGGTCCACCTCTCGGGCGCTATGGCGGCCCTTGCAGGCACCCTGCTCCTCGGTCCGCGCCTCGGCAAATACGACGACGATGGTAGGCCCATCACCATCCCCGGCCATAACATGCCGCTCGCAGTCTTGGGCGTCCTGATACTCTGGGTCGGCTGGTACGGGTTTAATCCCGGCTCGACGATGGCGGCCTCCCCGCAGATAGCCGACATCGCCCTCACCACCACCCTGGCCGCCGCCGCCGGCGTACTCGGCGCGATGGGCATGAGCTACCTGTACAGGCGCAACATCGACGTAGGCATGGGCGGCAACGGCGCCATCGCGGGCCTCGTCGCCATCACGGCCCCTTCCGCCTTCGTAGCGCCCTGGGCCTCCATAGTGATCGGCTTCCTCGCCGGCGTCATAATGTACGCCACGCTGGTCTACGTCGACAGGATCGGGGTGGACGACCCTCTGGGCGCCATCGCCGCGCACGGGATGGGCGGCATCTGGGGCACGCTCTCGTGCGGCCTCTTCACCACCCCGGCCCTCGCCGCGGTCGGCGAGCCCGGCCTCTTCTACGGCGGCGGCTTCTACCAGCTGGGCATCCAGGCCCTCGGCATCGTGGCCTGCGGCGGGTTCGTCTTCCTCGCCTCCCTCGCGGTCTTCGCCGCGCTCAAGGCCACCATCGGGATCAGGGTCAAGCCCGACCAGGAGCTCGACGGCCTCGACATCCACGAGCACGGGGTCTTCGGCTACCCCGACCTCGTCGCCACCGACTACCAGAACGGCAACGGGAACAAGGCCCCCGACCCGATCGAGGGCGTGGCCAAGAATACCGCCTGAGAGCGTGACCCGCGCACCGGCCGGGCGTCCCCCGGCCGGTGCGTTTTCGCGCTTCCTCTCTTCGAGCAGAGTTTTCTGTATCCTGGTGTGAAGGCGACGCACGAGCGGCACGGAGGAAGGTTTGGAAGG
>JADDPU010000280.1 GCA_016781725.1 Rubrobacter sp.
CGGAAGACGCCTCTTATTACGTGGGCCAGACTCTCGGACCGAACGGCGGGGACGTGATGCTTTGAGGGCGGGCACGGAAGGAGAGGGCGCGTGGAGGCGGTAGACCTGAAGGGTGTCCCCGTCGTGGACAACCACTGCCACGCCATCAGGCCTGACGGGGCAGGTAAGGACCCGATCTCCTTCCGGCGCGCCTTCACCGAGTCCGCCGACCCCGGGATGCCCCGCGACCACGTCGCGACCACCGCCTTCTACCGGCGCCTCCTGTACTCCCTGGCCGCCTTCCTCGGGTGCGAGCCCGAAGAGGAGGCAGTCCTCGCCGCCCGCGCCGCGGTGGAAGGACGGGAGATGACGAGGATGCTCCTCCAAGACGCGAACGTCGAGGCCCTGCTGCTTGACACCGGCTACCCTCCCCCAGAGGATGTGCTGCCGCCCGCGGAGCTCGCTGGGCTCGGGGGCTGCCGCGCCGCGACGATGCCGCGGCTCGAGATCCTCATGCAACGCCTCATCGCGGAGCACGACTCGCTCGACGGGGTCAAGGAGGCCCTTCGGGGGGAGCTCTCCGACATCAGGGGCCGGGGCCACGTGGCCCTCAAGAGCATAGCCGCCTACCGCACGGGGCTCGAGATCTCGAGGTGGAGAGACGAAGAGGCCGAGGCCTCGTTTCGGGAGGCGCGAAGGGAGATCCAAAAGGGAGGGAGGCTCGCGCACAAGCCGCTTCTGGACACCCTGCTGCACGTTGCTTTCGCCGAGGCCGCCCGTCAGGAGGTGCCGGTCCAGTTCCACGTCGGCTACGGCGACGCCGACACCGACCTCAGGCTCGGAAACCCGCTGCACCTGCGCGGCGTGTTCGAGACGCCAGAGTACCGCGGCATGCCCGTCGTCTTGCTGCACGAGTGCTACCCGTACACCCGGGAGGGCGGCTACCTCGCCGCCGTCTACCAGAACGCCTACCTTGACCTCTCCTACGCCATCCCGCTCTTGGGCTACGGCGAGATGCTCGCCTTCACCCGTCAGGCTCTCGGGGTCGCCCCTTCCTCGAAGCTCCTCTACAGCTCCGACGGCACGGGGGCGCCCGAGTTGCACTGGATGGGCGCCCACGACGGGCGGCGCGTCCTCGGGGAGGCCCTCGGGGAGATGGTCGGCCACGGGGAGCTCTCCGCCTCCGAGGCGGAGGCCGTCGGTGAGTCGGTCTTGCGGGGTAACGCCACGAGGCTCTACGGGCTCTAGAGGGAACGTGGGCAGGCCCAAAGGCGGGGGATCTTCTCGACGAAAACCGTGCTCGGGCGAGCGAGCGCCAGGCTCTTGGCCGGCGAGAGCGCCCGCCGGAACTTCCCCGACGGGGCCATACTCCCGAGCGGCGGCATCTCCCACCACCCTCGAGAGGAGCGTCTAGCGTGTGTCGATTCCTCGCCTACCTGACCCGAAAGCCCGCCAGTCCTGTCGAGCTCCTCTCCGACGGGGCCCTCAAAGAGTTCGTCTCGCTCTCGCAGGAGAACAAAGACGGCTGGGGCATCGGCTGGGAGGACGGAGCGGAGACGCTCCGCGTAGCCAAGGCCCCCGAGCCAGCCCAGGGGAGCGCGGAGTTCGACAGGCTAGTCCACACCGTGCGGACGGACGCGCTCATCATGCACCTGCGCTGGGCGACGAGGGGCTTCGGGCTAGATCTGGAGGATACTCACCCCTTCCTCAGCGAGGGTCGGGAGGGGCGCCTGGGCCGGGTTGCGGCCTTCGCCCACAACGGGGCAGTCAAGCCCATCGCCGGGCTAGAGGGGCTGGTTCCGGAGGAGGAGCTCGAAGGGCTCGAGGGTAGTACGGACAGCGAGCGCTACTTTCTGGCGATGGTCTCCGCCCTCGAACGCGAGGGCGACGAGGAGGGGGCGTTGCGGAAGCTACTGCGCGCCGTGGGCGAGCGATGCTCTTACACCAGCCTCAACTGTCTGCTGCTAACGCCCGAGCGCCTGTACGTGGTGTGCAGCTACGATCCAACGCACCCCGACGCGCGGTATCTCCTGAACCGGGACCCCGACTACTTCAGGCTCTGGTACAGGTCCGACGCTGCCTCCTTCGTCGTAGCCTCGACGGGCTGGCGCGCCCACGGAGGATGGGAGACCCTGAACGGCGGTCAGGCGTTGGTGGTCGAGCGGGGGACGCTCGAGAAGAGGATACTAAGGGTCGCGTAACGCCGGAAGACGGCCGGATGCGCGTCC
>JADDPU010000031.1 GCA_016781725.1 Rubrobacter sp.
CGCGGATCGCCGAGCACGCGCACGCTGACCCGGGCGGTTCTCACGGGGCGTCTACTCGAGACGGTAATCGAGGCTCGGCGGAGAAAGGAGCACGCGAGATGTTGAAGCTACCGGAGGTGCTCGGTGTTGCCGAGGCCAGAAACGAGCTCCCCCACGTTCTCGAGGATGTGGAGAAGGGGCGCACCTTCATCATCAAGGGACCGAAGGGCCGCGAGGCCTTCGTCATCAATGCGGATGTGTTTCGTCGTCTCCAGGACGCCTACCTGGAGGTCGTCGGCGAGCTCGAGACGATCCGGATCCTCGAGGATGAGGCTGCCGTTAGAGCGATACGCGAGTCTTCGGATAAGGATCGGCGGGAACTCTTCACGCTCTCCGAGGTGGAGAGCCTCGTCGGGGAGGTAGACGAAGACGGTGGGGACGTCAACTCCTAAGAGGAGGCTATTCGTAAACCGCGTAGGGGTAGAGAGCCTGCTGGAGCTTCCGAAAAACATCCAGCGGCAAGCCTTGAGGAAAATGGGGACCATCGAGGCCGCGCCCGAAAGTGCCGGCTACCCGCTCCGAAATCCCCTTCAGGGGTTTCGGGGTATCCACAGTGGCCGCTACCGCATTATTTGGAGACTCCTTACTCTAGAAGCGGGAGAAGTAGCCGCAGAGGTCGTTTATGTTGGGATTCGCTCCGAAGGCGACCAGAGGGACGCCTACGCGGAGCTTCAAAAGCTCTTCAACACCCTCGATCTTTGAGATCTATCCGATGAGGGAGCACTGGAGGATGGTGGTCGGGGCGGCGCGTCGCAGCCGGGGGCTCACGCTCTCCTTCCGGGACGCCCCGATCTTGGAGGCCGCGCTAAGAGGAGGGGTGGACAACCTTTTGACTGAAGACTTCCAGCACGGGCAGCACATCGAGGAACTGGCGGTCGAGACCTCGTTCCTGAAGGATGCCTTATATGGGTGAGGTGAGCGCCGGATCGGCTGCCGCGGCGCGGACCACCGTGCGCGAGGAGCTGCTCGGCGCCTTGCGCTCCGCCTCCGATCACAACCGCTCCGACGTGGTGCCGCCCGCTGCGGTCCTCTGGACGGATAAGGAGCGCCGGTGGGAGCCCGTGATCCCGACCCTGCGCGAAGCGTTGCCCCTGCTCACGTTCGGCCCCTACGAACCGGAGGCGCTTACCGGGCCGGCGATCTGGCTCCGCTGCGTCCTCGCCGGCACGCTGCCCGAGGTGGACCTGCCCGAGGGCACCCCCGTCGTGTACCTGCCCGGCGTGGGCCGCTCCGACCTTCGGGCCGTCGAAGACTGCCCTAAACCCCTGCAGCCGCTCGCGGAGCTGCAGTACCGGGGCGTCATCTTCAGCCACCCCAACGGCCGCGACTGGACCCCGGCGGCCTTCCTCGCCAGGAGGCTCGGGGTGGAGGTCGCAGGAGGCTCCGCGACGCAGGGCGCGCTCACCCGCGCGCTCCGGGAACTGATCAAGGTTCCCGTGCAGGAACTCAGGGCCAGCTCTCCGCTACAGGCTACCGACCTCGACGAGCTGTTGGTCCCGGACATGGAGCGCGAGCTGCTGCTCTGGCTCGACGACCCGAGAGCTTACGTCGAGGCCCGCGGACCGGCAGTCCGGGCCGCCTTCGAGAACCTCTGCGCCGCGCGCTACGGCTTCGACCCGCAGGCCGACGGCGATCTGGAGGCCGCCCGTCTCTTGATGGGCGGGCAGGGTCCCTGGGAGGCCGTGTGGAAGAGGTACGCCGAGGCGCCAGGCCGCTACCCCAACCTGCCCACGCTCCTCGACCGCGTGGAGCACATCGGAGAGATGAAGCTCTTCGACGAGACCTCGCCGTACCGGCCCCGCGACAACCGCGCTCAGGAGGCTCACCTGCGCGAAGCGCTACTCGCGCTCGAGAACCTGACCGCTCCAGCCGCGCGCGCCCGCATCGCGGAGCTCGAGGCCCAGCACGGCCGGCGGCGCGGGTGGGTCTGGGCAGAGCTCGGCCAGTCGCCCCTTGCGCTCGCCTTGCTCCCGCTGGCGACGCTGGCGTAGGCCACCGCCAAGCCCCCGGGAGCCGGCACCCCCGCGGAGCTGGCCGAGCGGTACGCCTCCGAGGGCTGGAGGACGGACCGCGCCGCCCTGGACGCCCTCGCCTCCACGG
>JADDPU010000290.1 GCA_016781725.1 Rubrobacter sp.
CGATGGCGTAGATCACCAGCACTACCGCGATCGCGACGAGGATGATTAACAAGACCGTGCCCATCCAAAACCTCCGCGACTCGGTGGAATGCCAGAGAGATTATATGCCGCGCCCGCTCCTACGGCTCGATGAACTCGACGCGGTTGCCGAACGGGTCCTCCCCGTAGAACCTCCGTCTCGGCGCCCGCTCCTCCCCGCCGCGCGGCATCGAGAGCTGCACGTGGTCCAGAGTCTCTACCAACGCTCACCTCCACCCTGGGGTTTTGCTGTAGCCTGACCCTACCAGACGACGGAGGAGCAAGGTGCCCGAATACGATCCCGTAGCCGATCTCTACGACCTCGAATACACCCACGACTACGACCTCCCATTCTGGCTCGCCCTCGCCGGGCGCGAAGCCGGACCCGTCGTCGAGTGGGGCGCCGGCACCGGGCGCCTCGCCGTCCCGCTCGCCGCCACCGGCCACGACGTAACCGCCGTCGAACTCTCCGGGGAGATGGTCGGGCGAGGCCGCGAGAAGGGAGGCGCCGTCGGTTGGGTAGCCGGCGACATCCGCGACGCCAAACCGGGGCGCCGCTTCGGGCTCGCCGTCTGCGCCTTCAACTCTTTCCTTTGCCTGACGAGCCCGGACGACGCGCTCGCGTTCTTGCGCAACGCCCGCGAGCACCTGGTCTCCGGCGGGCTGCTCGGCATAGAGGTCTCGGCGTTCTCGCCGGATGAGCTCGTCGACCCACCCGGAGGCCCACAGCTGCGCCACGACCTCACCCGCCCGCTACCGGACGGACGGCTCGACCGCTTCAGCGTCTCCCGCTACGACGCAGCCTCGCAACTCTTGCAGATGCGCCTGTTCTACGAGCGGTACGGCCCTTCGAACGTCCTGGAGAGCAAGAGAGCGCACGACCTGACGATCCGTATCACCGGTCGCGACGAGCTGCTGTTGATGATGCGCCTGGCCGAATTCGAGGTGGAAGCGGTCTACGGCGGGTTCGAGGGGGAGCCCTTCACGTCGGCGAGCGATCACCTCATCGTGTTGGCGCGACGAGGATGAGGGCTACCCGGCGATAGCGGCGGCGCGGAGCCGCTCGACCATCTCCGGCGGGTCGGACCTGCGCACCAGGACCTCCGGCGTAAGGTGCCAGCCCGCGCATTCGCGCAGGGCGCCGGCGAGCGCGCAGGCGAGATCTTCGTCTACCGGTACGCCGGGCTCGAGGTGCAGCGCCTTGACCTCGAAGACCCCTTGTTTGCGGTGCGCCTTGGCGTCGAGCCTGCCGACCAGGGCGCCGCGGTGCAGTATGGGCAGGGAGTAGTACCCGTACCTGCGGCGGGCCGCCGGCGTGTAGACCTCGATCCTGTACTCGAAACCGAAGAGCTCCAGAGCCCGCGCGCGGTCCCAGACCACGGGATCGAAAGGCGAGAGCAGCGTCGTGAGCGAGGGCCCGATCCCGCCCGAGAGGACCGCCTCGGCCAGCCCCGCGTTCTCCGGGTGCACGTAGGCGGGCTCGTCCCAACCCTCGATCCTGGCCCGGAGCAGCGACCCTTCGTCGGCCAGTTCGTCGAGCAGCCCTGCTACCCCTCTCTTGGGCGTGCGGAAGTAATCGGGCACCCAGCGAGCCGGAGCTACCCCGAGCGCCCGCACCGCCTTGAGGGCGAAGGCCCGACGCACCTCCTCGTGCGTCGGCGCGAGGGCGTCTTCCCAGCCGGGGAGGGCGCGCCCGAGGACGCGCTCGCGCAGGTCGTAGACGCGGTGAAAGTTCGGGTCGCGGCGCGAGATCATGAGCTCCCCGGCCGCGAACAGATACTCCAGAGCCCGCTTCTCCGGCTTCCAGTCCCACCACCCGGTGCCCCGCCCGTCCGTACGCCCGAACTCGGCGGAGCGTACCGCCCCCCGCTCGCGCACTCGCTCGAGTACCCGATTGACCTCCTCGGGGTGCGCTTCCATCCAGGAGCGGGTCTTCTCCGTGCCTTCGAGCATCAGCCGCCGGTAGAGGCCGTAGTCCTCGATGGGGAGAAAGCAGGCCGCGTGGGACCAGTACTCGAAGAGCGCCCCCTCCTCCAGGAGCTCGTCCAGCCAGCGCGGCTCGTAAGGGCCAAGCCTGCTCCACAGCACCAGGTAAGGGCTGCGGGCGACAACCGAGATGGAGTCGATCTGCAAGACCCCCATCCGTCGGATGGCCTCGAGTACGTCGGCCTTCCCCGCGGGGGCATCCG
>JADDPU010000105.1:0-945 GCA_016781725.1 Rubrobacter sp.
AGGCGCCGGCCATACTGGTTTACTCGAACCCCGAAGGGTTTACGGAAGCTGACCTGGGCAGGATAAGAGACGGGGTCCGGCGCCTGAACGAAGGACCCGGGCGGCCTTACCGCCTGCAACGGGCCGTACCACTCGCCGCCCAGAACCAGTCGGATCCCACGCGGGTCGATCGGAGCCTGCTCGGCAACAGAGCGCTGCCCGTACTGCTTTTCTTCGAGCGGGGGACGCGTCTTACGGAGATCGCGACCGGTGCCAGGGAGATTCGGGAAGCCTTGGGAAGCTCAGGTCCGCTGCGGACCACGGTGACGGGAATCCGGCTGGTCCAATACGATACGAAAGTCGCCATCGACGGAAACCTGAGGCTGGTCACGGCGGCAACCATGCTCGCCATCTTCCTGGTCGTCGCCCTGACGTATCGCTCCCTCGTAGCACCGCTGATTCCGCTGACCAGCATCGGGCTCGCGACCTTCCTGACGCTGCGTATCCTGGGCTGGATATCGTCCGAACTGGGGGTGAGCGTGCCGTCCCAGATCGAGCCGATAATCGTCGTCTTGCTCTTCGGTGTCGGGACCGACTATGCCTTGTTCTTGCTTTCCAGGACCCGACAGGCGCTGGACGAGGGAAGCGAACGTGTCGAGGCCGCCCGGCTCGGGGTCGAGAGGGTCGGGGGGGTCCTGCTCTCCTCTGCGGCGGTCCTGATCGCCGCCTTCGCCCTGCTGATATTCACGCAATTGGGCATTTACAGGGCTTTGGGACCGGGCCTTGCGCTGGCTCTATGCATCGTCTTCCTCGTCACCCTGACGCTCGTCCCCGCTCTGTTGGCGATCCTCGGCCCCGCCGCTTTCGGGGGAAGAAGGTCGGTCCCGTGGCGAACCTCGTCGCGACGCACGCTCCTGCGACGCCCGGGCCTAGTCGCCGGCGTCTTGGGCGCGGGGCTCTTGTTCG
>JADDPU010000105.1:1129-1792 GCA_016781725.1 Rubrobacter sp.
GCAGGGCGAGTTGCAGGGTGAGCTCCTGGAGGCCGGGGGGTCTGCGATAACCTTCGGACCGCAATACACGGGGCGCGTGCCCGGGATCGACTTCGTGACCCCGGAAGGCTCTGCGGCCCGCGTCCTGCTTGTCTTCTACGGCTCCCCTTTCTCGCCCAAAGCGCTCGATCAAGCCCGCCACCTCCAGGATGACCTGCCGGCGCTGCTCGGGCGGTCCGGACTCGGAGACGCGACCGGCGTGGTCGGGGGACAGACGGCTCTCGCCGCGGCGGCCCGTGACACCTCTGGGACGGACCTCGAGAGAGTGGCGCCTCTGGTCTTCGCCGTTTCGTTTGTCGTGCTCGCCCTGCTCCTGCGCACCCCCGTGGCCCCGATCTACCTGCTGGCCTCGACGGCCCTGAGCTTCGCCGCCACCATGGGCGTCTGCACCGTGCTGTTCCAGAACGTCCTCGGACAGGGTGGGGTCGTCTACTACGTGCCTTTCACGCTGTTCTTGCTCCTGATCGCCCTTGGCAGCGACTACAACATCTTTATCATGGCCGCCATCAGGGAGGAGGCGGAGACGAAGCCCCTGAAGGAAGCCGTGCCCGCGGCCCTCGCGCGAACCGGTCCCACGATAAACGCCGCCGGGCTCGCGCTCGCGGCCTCCTTCCTCGCGCTGAC